>NZ_CP017773.1 GCF_001857945.1 Paenibacillus crassostreae | reverse complement strand
ATCCGAGATTAGTTTGAAAATATTCAACAATTTGTTTGGCCAATACAAATACAACAAGTCCAACTACACACAACATCAAACCCTTTTTGAATTTCGGCTGGTTTTCTTCACCTCCAAAGGCTGCAATCAACCCACACACGAGAATACCGATTGAAAAAAGTGTAATAAAGGTCTTCGTGATATCTCCGAAGAGTGTGTTTAATAACCCCTGTAGCGCCTCAAACATTGAATATTCCTCCCTTATTTCTAGCATTTTCCCATATAACTGGAATTTTACAAGAGATTACCAATAATTAATATTGGTCAATACTACTAAATTCACTTAGCCCTTTTCTACCATGAAATACCATTATTAGATCTAATTAGACTTTTTCAGATAGATTTATAAAGAAAAGGTAGCCCTATATCAAGGCTACCCTTATATCGAATTATCCTTAATTTCTTCACCCCGTTTAGCAAGGTATAAAGACTGCAGAACAAATTGATTGTTCAACAGAAGAAATATGATATCCTCCAAACAATGTGAATAGTAGTTAAGAGTCAGAGATAGATACGGCTGTGATTAGGCGTAGTGTCCAAAGAAAATAAAGTATTAGACTGGATTTCTATATTCCACGCGGATTTTCAAGTTGCCGTACCGTCAGACTCCATAAAATTAGTTTTAGACTGACCCTTGAAATTGAAACAGCGACTGCCATGGACAAGAAAATAAAGTCCTAGACTGTCGCTGTTTTCATTGAACTAACGTGTTCCAGCCCTTTAGAGTAGCACTTAGCAGCCGTGCCTTTATTGAACTATAGTTGAAATAAATCGGATTTCTTAGTTTTTGAATGAGCTATATCACCGAAACGAATCAAACCCAAAAAGACTTACAACATCACCCACATCTTTATGCGGTCGTGACGTTATCGTAATTCTTAGCTGTGTTTACTATCTCCACCCTTTATATTACGCCTTCAACTCTCGATTATTTGGTGTTACTTTGTAAATTTACTGAGAAACTACTGCTGCTAAATCTGAATGAGTACCTTATAGCCCAGATCCGCCAGCGATCACCGTGAATCACTATTTATCCACCTTAATATGGTCACAAGCTACACCATCCTTGTCTTGATTTAATATTGCGCAATAGCTCGACAAAGCCCTAACAACCGGCTGCTTGAATAGGTCACATCTACATATAACCTTCTTAAGACTACCGGATGGCGCAGGCGCTTCTTCAGGGGATTATGTAGCTTCCGCTTCAGTAATGGTAGCATATCAAGTCTCTCCCCCTCATTATTAAAATATCGGTCCACACCAATCCTATTCATGCCCCATTTTTAAGAGACCAAAAACAAAGAAAGACAGTCCACTAATATTTAGTAGTCTGTCTTTCTTTGTTATACTAATTCCTGACGAAAAGTCTTTTACGTTGTAGGGAAACCAAAACGGAATTGTTACTTTTCAAATGGTTTACACGAATATTAACTATTCAAAAAATCGCTAATCGAATTTTGTTCTAAATGTTTACTCATTCTTTGACGTGCAATATCCTCTATGTACTTTTGAACTTGTTCAATTGTTAAATCTCCTGCATCTTCTAGTCCCCGTTCTCGTGAAGCACGGATATAGATGAGTCTTTGTGTTTTATCCCATTCATGACGATGTTGGATTCCATCGCTCCATTCATCTGATTGGTCTAATAATACTACCTTACCATCTTTTAGTTCTTTTTTTAATTCCTTAATATGATCTTCAAGAGTCTTCATATATTATCTCCTTTGTTTAACAATCCCAATCTATTAACATTCATAATAGTTACCTTATTAATAAGCTTTCACATATTAAAAATTATTCTTCCAATTCCACTTCACCCATTCAATGTCCTTACCACTACTTTTTTCAAATGTATGTTTGACTGTCCATAAAAAATTATCAGCATTTTCAAAGTCTCCTGAGATACAACCAGATGAAAATTGATGACAGTTATCTAACAGGATATTGTAATCTCGTTTTGAGTTATTTATCGCCATTTGATATGCTCGCTCAGCCGAACTAGCAATTCCAATAGACGTTTGATTGCTACGATTAATAGGAAACCAAATATCTTCATCTAAAGTAGAAATATGGCTTGTGAAGGATTTTAGCGTGCTGATCCTTATCTGCCCATTGCCACCTAAGTCTACAATCCTCCTATCCCCTATGTAAATGCCTGTATGTTCTACAGGACCTAATTGGCAATAAACTAGAGATCCGTATGACGGCGTTATACATAACTTTTTAACCTTACGTTGTGACTCTAAATCAAAAATCATCTTAGGGGGACCAGTTACCATGTACTTCTTATTTTCATAAACAGTTTTTGAAACCTTAGCTCCTCTTTCGAATAATTCTTCTCCTAGACCCTTTAAGCCACCACTTTTTCCAAGTCCGCCATTTTTCAACGAATTCCAAAAACCCATTTTATAATAACCCCCTTTCTAAGTATGCTAACTTATTGTGATACTCCAAATTTCCATAGGTATATTGTACCAAATTACCAAATTACATTAAAGTGTATTCACACAAGGCTACCATTTCCGGTAGCCTTGTGTGTTTTGAACTATCGTTTCACGTTAGTCATGCATGCAGCGCAAGCGCCGCACCACAGATGATGAAAATGGGTAAAGTCAGTCAATACTGCTACTACGGCTGGCGAAGAAGGTCGATGAGCTATGGTGCCTTAGAGCCCATCCGTTAGTCTGACTCCAACGACCTCGGTGCATCACAGATTGTCGCTCCCTTTCGGGAAGCACTCATGGGAGATTAATCTTACTCTGGTTTTTGCACCAGCCTTGCCTTTTTGTTTGTTTTCTATGAAGTTTTTTGTGCTTAAATGATCTAACAATCTCTATATGATTACTCATAAGGCTCAGCCTTTTTTTTAAAAGTGTTATTCTGGGTCTGCTTTATTATGCTCTTTTTCAGGTTTTGAGCTAATTTAATTTTCATGGGAGCTTAATGAAGCACCCGCCAGTCTAATACTTTATTTTCTCCATACACATAGCAAAAACCATTCACAATCGTATGGATTAAACTCGAAATTTATTGATAAACTCGTTATATTAATTTTGTGCATCTTCGTCCTTAATGCTCGTCCACTACTACCTGCTGCTTTACCACCTACATCTATTTATTTTATACTCACCCAACATGTAGATCCGATTAACCGCCTCTACAACATTTGTTACATTCACTATATTAACCTTCCATGATGTACTCTCTTATCTGCGACATTTTGATTTACCAGACGATGCGCTTAACATTATCGCATCGTCTGGTAAATCATCATTAAGCCGGTACCCGTTAACCATTTTGATTAGTTCGAGGTTCCTTCATACAGAAATCTACTGAACCCAAATCATTACTTGTATCCTCTTAACTAGAAAAAATTCGCTCCTACATACTGGCCAATTCACTAATATCCAGAGTTAATAGATCATTTTTCATAGCCGGTATACGACTAATATCCGATTCCATTGCTAAATAGCTTCCACAGTCCATCAAACTACTGGTTCATGAAAAAAGCGCTATTAATTGTTATAATTTCTTCACCTCATACTTAAAAGCTGCGCTTACAGTACAATAAGCATTTTGAGAGTTAACTTTTTTCCCACCTGCTAGACATTGTTATCTATAGTGAAATAATCCTTAGCAAGAATCATTCTTTCTTATCCAATGTATAGTATTGCACCTCGACGATCAATAAACAGAGAGGATACGCCCACACCAACACCAATACCCCCACCAGAATAACTAGACACCACTCAAGTAACAAGAAACCAGAGAAAGGAAAGACAAGAAGAGAAAGACAAAAGAATAAGTAAAGCAGTACAAAAACACCAGGTACGAGAAAGATCTAAAGAAACAGTTAACGAGGAGAACCACGCTTACCAGAGGAAGAGCGAGACCCACCCACCACCTCACCCAAGATAAATGTATTGGAATCGGGTACATTAATTTTCTGTTCTGATGCTGGCCGAAATAATTCAACTTTAGAGTCACGAACAAGACGAATGAATGTTTTAGCTCCTCTTCCTTTTCCTATGACCTCCATGGTAATCTTTCCAAGTTCAAGCAGTAATTTTGTGACATACTGAAATGTTGACAGAGACATCCCCCATCTGGCAGCCATCTCTCTTTGCGATCCTGAAATTTCTTTCTCCGGATGCGAACGTAATGTATCAATTACGTCATTCGCCCATTCATAATAATGACTGGTTTTACGCTCTTCTCGTGGCTTAGCTGCTTCCCAAATACGATATGAAAAGCTTTCACCTGAGAGATATTCTATCCATTCAGAAGTAGGTGCAACTGGCGCTCCAGCTTTAAAAGCGCTTTGTACTTTTTGACTAATCGTTTTCTGAGGTAATGGGTTTTCTAAACGAGTGTTCCAAAGCTGTAGTTCGCCTTCTGCAGCTTCTTTGTCGTACCCCTCTGCTTTAAACACCAGAGCAAGTGTATAGGCAGTATTATCCCGTTTACCTATCTCTGCACCTGTTAGAAGCTTCTGTACAGCTGAATGTGATAGTAGACCTTGATTACTTTGTAGGGATGCTCTAGGTTGGTTGGACTCGTTTTCATGGTTAATCCAGTACCAGTTATTTAATTCATCGAAGGATACCCGCGTATCTGTACGATAGATCGTATTTTGAGATGTTGGAATACGAAAAAAGCGTCCAGCGCCCACAGCTTGGCGATCTGCACCAATAGCGTCACACATGGCAACCTGGATCTTCTTATATTGAGTAATGGCATTAGAGTAGGCTCTACGGGGCTTGTCTAACAAAAAATAGACATGAAATCCACCTGAAGGTGTCTGTACAGTCAAAGAAGGATTTGGCAAACCTGCTTCGCGGATCTGTTCTAGCAGATCCGAAAGGCACATGCCATTGTTTTGACCATTCTTAGTATCCACGTCTAAGACAACCGCATTAAGCCAGCGTAGATTGGATTCTTCGCGGCTATCGTTACGGTAGAAGGTATTTGGGGTATAGTATGTATAGTTTTCAGTCAATGTAAATAGGGTCTGATATGTACGGCAAGCCTTGTCAATTCGGCAATCGTTACTAACGAAAAGCCATCCTAGATCATGTTTGTCTCTACTCTCAGTATGTACTTTTTCAAAGCGCCTTGGTTTCTCCGTAAGTTCGTTTTGATAGAGTTCCCGAAAAAGATTTACCTGATCGTGAACTGACTCTCTTAATATACGCATAAAAAAACTCCTATTTCCGCACCGCGCCTAAAAAAGGCAATAGGAAATTAAGAGTTTGGACTTTACTTTATTTTCGCAAGTAGGGTATAATATCCCTATAATAAACGAATAATTAAAGTAAAGCACAACTCTGGGGCTTTATGAATGAATCCGTCGCCAAACATTTTCATTCATAAAGTAAGACGTGACGTGGTGCTTTATTTTTTTATTTAAATTTATTGTTTTTTCCATAAATCTCTAACTCTACTATTACTATACGACAAAAGATTTATAATTGGCAAACGAGCACTTTTCCTTTTTTCCGTACTAAAACGGATGTTTTGAGCCCCCTTTCCGTACCAAAACGGATGTTTTGAACCCCTTTTCCGTACCAAAACGGATGTTTGTACCACATTCGACAATTTGCGACATATCAGGCGAGCATAATTCATATATTTTAAATTATTTTTGGTCTATTTCCGTACCAAAACGGATGTTTTAGATTTTTATCCGTACTAAAACGGATGTTTTAACTTTTTTCGTACTAAATTGAACATTATTGGATTACTTTGAGTTGGATAAATCCTGTGAAAGACAAAA
The DNA here is from genome assembly GCF_001857945.1 of Paenibacillus crassostreae. NCBI lineage: Bacteria > Bacillati > Bacillota > Bacilli > Caryophanales > Paenibacillaceae > Paenibacillus > Paenibacillus crassostreae. Next base: position 81,878 of record NZ_CP017773.1, on the reverse strand, counting down.
AGTTGGTTGAGAATACGCAAATAACCATAGACTGTCACACTCTTAAACTACCTCGGTGTTCATAGAACTGGCTAACGATGTGGAATTGATATACTTTCTTCGATTTTTATAAAAATAACTATAATCCAAATAAATAAAACTAGTCTAAACACAAAAATCTAGTGTTAGACTAGTTTTAATTTGTTTCTTCACGTGAATAACTTGATCTGATCTAAAGAAAATAAAGTCCTAGACTGCGGTTGTTTTATTAAACTAACTTTCCATTAGTTTAATAGCTAAAATCCTTTCAAAAACGGGTGGTTACTTTATTTCCCCATTAATACCTCGTCCAGAATTACCAGAATGCGATCTTTTTGCGATTCGATGATGGAGATATAGGAAACGACCAACTGGACGAGATCGGATAACCTGCACGCCTCTACCTTCACGGATCGGTACATAAAAGTATCCCCAAAACCATTGAATCGTTTATCCTTAAGTGGATATTCAATCGATCCAAACCCGGGAATTTTCTTGGCCTCATCCAAGTTAAACCAAACACCGGATTTGTACAGCTGTTCGGCGACCTCTCGAGCCTGTTCCTTGGTTTCGACAAATAATCGGAACTGCTCGCCTTGAACTTGTATGCCTAGAATAACTGGCGAGTTTCGATGTATTTTGACCACATATTTTACTTCGCTAATTCCCGTCCCTCGGGTAAACCCTGATCCAGAGAAAACTTCATTCAGTTTCCCTTCATCCCACTTCTTCTCCGGGACAAGCAGGAGGTTAGGCAGACGGTTTCGAATTTGATATGTAAATTCAGAGGTTATTTGGGCATGTTTTTGCTTGATGTAGAAATCATCCAATCGGAGTTTTCGAAGTATCTCGAGCTGCGAGTGATCTTGATAAAGATCATATAATTCATTATCCTGATTTCCAGCTGAAGATATTTCTTGCAGAATGCGAATGAAGGTGACGTAGTCCTCCAGAATTTTGCCGTGGTATAAGTTTTGCTCGAAGACTAGCGGAATGATCTCACTTATTAAACATGCCAACTCAGCATAGTTCATACACCTCCATTCACATCCCTTAATGACTAGATTGGGTCCGTGAAAAAAATGGGGTTTGGACAGGCTCAGAAGTAAGTAATACTCCTGGGCATCAGTAGAGTAAGCTTCTAGTTGAGCATAGTTGGGTATGCTTTTTACTTTGTTCTCAATAGTGAGTTTTTTGATTTGACCTGACTCATTTTTAAAATACAGTGTTAAGTCCCGGTTCTTCTCTTCACGATTTACCTTAATCAAGGAAAATTGATTCTCATTATCCCCAATATAGGGGCGTAATAAGCGTGAGCAATCTGATTTGTAGTTGGCAAACAACCAGGAGAGTAGATTACTATGGAACAATTCTTTTGAGGACAACGAAAGCTGAAACATCGGTGATGATTCAAGTTGCTGGATTGAAGCGTGCAGCATGTAAGGTCTCCTTCAAATGATATTTATTAGTTCGACTTAGGAAATTGTGGCTGTATTTAAGCTTATACTGCATTCTAATGGCTTTCCCAGTTGTCTCGAAAAACCTGTTGCTAGTATGTCTAGTCATATATATCAACCCAATTAACTAGATATATTATATAAATACAACGATGCTATCGCTATTAATAAAGTTATTATGCAGATCCCTAGCAAAGCCTTATTTTTCTTTTTATAATATGTTGATTTCACATCAATTAATGGACTATTAAACAAAGATCTAATTGCGATTCCTTCAATAATTGAATCAGAAGGTTGACTAAATTGAAAAGGATGGTTAGGGTTTTTACTTTTCTGTTTTTCGTACATATGTATCTCGTTTCCGAATTTTCTCTTCATATCAAAATCTGATTTCAAGTAACTACTTGTTAGGACTAACTCACCTAGAAACCTACTCGCAACTTCTTTCTTTTTCTTATGAGAATCATTAGCTACCTGTCTTGCAGCTGCTTGTCCGCATAAATCAAGCAATTGACGTTCAGTTATCTCAGCAGCATTATTAATTCTCTTCAAAAAAGCACTTAGATTACTCTCATGCAAATAAGCCAGTACAGCAGAGTGACTAACCTTCTTAAAACTATAAGGTTTTAGCTGCTTACGATACTTATCTTTAATACTTTGAGCAATTTCTAGTTTACTCTGTACCTCTTTATACGGAAGAGTTCTGTGCTTAATAGTACTTTTCATGTGCTGAGAGAATCCATTAATAAATTGACTTCCTATGTTGTACTGTGCCTTAAGGATATCACCCCACTTCCACTTTTCTTTGAACCAGTTCACCATTGAACCGGTTGCCATACTACATACAATCCCACCAATTCCACCTGCAACTATGGTACCTATACCAGGCGCAATTGCTGTTCCAATTATCGCACCAGCCTTAGCTCCTACCACGGCCCCTCCAGTTGAAGCACCTATTCTCACAGTATCACTAACAACATTTATTCCAAATTCGTTTCCAGATTGTTTGCCTTTATAATATTCGTGTGTATTACGTACACTCTTTATCCCAAGCATGGCTAAACCAAGGAATGGAATATGGTCTGCTACATCACTTGCACCATGTATTGCATCCAACGCTGAGCTTGCCTCACTCCTCAAGGTTTCATTGAGATACCCGCCATCCTCGATGTCTATACCTTTATTCAAATAACTACTTAGTAATCCCTTTTCTTCTAGCTGAGCATATAACTCATGGTTAACAAAATAATGGGATGACTCTGGATGGTCAGTTACAGCTTGGTTGAATGAGTCTATACTTCCGTAGGATTTTACAGAGTAATCAGTTATTATTCCATTTTCATCTATTGCCCTTACATCATCATTTTCGTGTATTCTTGATTCGAATTGTGATGCCTGCTCTCCACTTGAAGTTAAGTGATCTACCGTGATATTCTCAGCTTGTTGACCAGCATATGCACTCACATACCCAGATACGGAATTATCACCATCCTGGTACAAGGTTTCCACCTTATTTATCCATTCTAATGGTGTCGCATCACCCATCTCATTAGGAAATCTATGTTCAATAACATCAAGAAACTGTTCATGGTTATCCAATGTACTATACAAATCAAAAATTGTATTCGCTACTGCTCCGCCTCCAAGTACTAAAGACTCGTTACGAATTCTTCCTGAAGAAAAATCAGTCAAAACAAAATTAACCATCTTGCGTATTTCTTTTCTTTTTTTAACAGCCTTTAACTCTAAGGCAAAAAATGAAACTGATACAACTGTTGAAAATATTCCAATGAAAAAAAGCAAATCCTTCACCCTTTCATTCTTATGTCACATCAATTGATAGCGTTCATAAGGGTTAGAATAACAGTAACTATTATTTACAGTTCTTTCTCCCAATACTTCGTCTTCAGAGGAATAACGCTGTACGTGGCGACTTATGGGTTGATTCATTTTATCTTCAGTTCGTTCAGCAAACACGTATAACTACTTATCAAATAATTAATCTGTTTATTCCAGTTCACACGATGAGGAGTCTATAAATCAAGCTCTATTTGTTTAGGCGGACCCTCTTCTATCAGCAATGGTGCGCTGATGAATATAGGATTTTTCACTACAGATAAATAACGATCAGCAAGCCCTTGTTTCTTTCCGCTATACTCGTAGTTATCAATGAATCCTACTTGTTTAAGTTCCTCACAAGCTTGTGTGATCCGTTCAACAATTTTATAGACAGGCATAATAGGTTGTCCACCGTCTATGAAGTGAAAGTGACTGGCTAAGGTCGAGAGTTCAAATTTTACTGCATGTTCAGAGGTATAGGAGGATATAAGCCAGTACATCCCCTGTGCTAAGTAAGATTTTAGATCATTCATTAAAATGAGAGACACATCAAATAATGTGCCGTTAGCATTGGCCTGCACCAACCATTCAGGTAGTCGAATTTCAAATTTTCGTTGAAAATGATCCGTTGTCCCTACTTTTCTTCGAAATACGATCTGGTCTATTAAACGAGTGAGCGCAATTTCCTCATATTCAGCATCAACAGATTGCTGATACTGTGTCAGCGTTACCTCAATGTCTTTAAGTCGAATTAGAGACGCCTGAATTCTCTGATAGTTTTTTGCCCCATCTGTCATCCCCAATTCATTTAATAAATCCATATATTTTAGTTTAATAACAGGCGAGTTATCATTTTGTTTAAACCATAAACTTTGAATTGCTCCCATAACTCTTGCATCATATGTAGTAAGCACTTCTCCATTTTTACTTTTAATATGCACTGATTTAACACCCTCGACCGTAACTCCTTTAGGATCAACTCCCTTTTTGGGGTTAGCTGAAAATAGTGCGTGCTGAGCAATATTTGTATTAAACGGTACGAGTTCTTTTAAATAATCAACAGATTTAACTCGTAACGTCCTCTCTAAAATGTCCACTTTTGCTTGGATAAGTAATTCCTCTGGATCATTCGATTTCAATCCACTTTTTAGTTTCGCCTTGAGTGTTTCACCCTGTTGATTCGCGTACATAAACAATATTTTCGTAGGAAATTGCTCATGAAAATGCCTACTTAACGAATCAATGGTCTCAGACTTAATTGTAGAGGCCTTTAAAGGGTCCAAATGGCGACTATGGATTTTAGCCACATATTCCTCAGCTAATCGATGCAGTTCAAGCTCTAACTCTGTGTAAGATTCCGTCATTTCCTATTCACCGCCTTTACGCTGCTTCTCAATGAGATCAAGCTCTCTTTCTAAAACGAAATTTATTAAGCGCATTTTAAATCCCTTTTTCTCATTCTTAGCCAACTTATTAAATCGAGTTAACAAGTCATTCTTGATTAAGTAAGTGTCACGTGTATGCGTTTCTTCAACAAGAGGCTTCTTATTATTTTCTAATTCATCGTAGTAATAACTTAAAAAATCATTATTTTGTTCATTTTTAATGTTCTCGTTTACTGAAAAATTAAACTGTTCAGTTTTATCGATCTGTTCATCTGAACTATTATTATGATCAGATAGTTGGTTCAATGGTATATCGATTATTTTTTCAACTATATTATTTTGTAATCCAGTATCGTTGCTCACTTCATTCTTTATTGACTCATTTATCTGTTCAGTTTTATTGTTCATTATTTTTGAATCAATTTGAGTGTTTTCATTGTTCAATGCTAGTGATTCATCAAATTCAACAGATTTATTATTGATTAATCCTGTTTCATTTAACTGATCAGTTTTATTATTCACTTTATTTGAACCATTTTTATGAATAGTTTTGTTATTCAATGCTAGTGATTCACTAAGTTCAACAGATTCATTGTTTATTAATTCTGTTTCATTTGACTGTTCAGTTTTAATATTCACTTCAATTGAACCTTTTTCATGAATGGTTTTATTATTCAATGCTAGTGAATCATTAAGTTCAACAGATTCATTGTTTATTAATTGTGTTTCATTTGACTGTTCAGTTTTATTATTCACTTCAATTGAACCTTTTTCATGAATGGTTTTATTATTCAACGCTAGTGATTCATTAAGTTCAACAGATTCATTGTTTATTAATTCTGTTTCTTTTAACTGTTCAGTTTTATTATTTCCTTTTATTGAACTTTTTTTCTGTTTAGTATTAGTATTTAGTTTTGCTGATTCCTTTATTTTAGATTCAGTTTCCTTCTTATTAGAAGCAGATTTTCCCGGTGGGGTAACTGGACTTTGTGTTTCATAAAAACCAATATTCGAAAGGGTTCTCTTATTTCTGGCCATGAGCTAAAACCTCCTCCATTAATTCAAAATAAGCAGCTACTATCGAATTATTTGCATCAGACATCACTGCAGGTATACCATCATAAGCGGTAGCACTAGCAAAACGAATAGATCTAGGGATAATTGTAGTGTACATATGATGTTCATGTTGATCGCAATATTGTCGTGCCTTAGCTAACATTTCAGAGTGTAGGACCGTTCTAGAATCCACCATCATTCCGACAATGCCATCAATTTCAAGGTTCGGGTTTTGTTTCTGGCGGAAATCATTAATTGCATCGATAACCCTTACAATCCCGGATACAGCAAAGGTTTCCGGTGAAAAGGGGATGATCACACGATCTGCAGCTACCAACACATTACCAGCAGTAAGACCCATTGCTGGCGGAGTATCAATAAAAATATAATCATAATTATCCTTGATACGATCTAATGGATCTTTCAATAGATGGAATGGCTTCTTATACTTATCTTGGTTTGTTAGTACATCAAAATCTAAAAAATCCATATCCACATTGGAAGGGAGTAGATCTAAGCGTTCGGCTAAATTAACGACTATATCCTCAATGTTCTTCCCACCAGTTAATACATCATATATTGTATCTTCGTAACTTTTAGGATTCTTTCCAAAAGCCAGTGATGCATTCCCTTGAGCATCTGTATCAACAATCAAAACACGAACCTTTGGTTGCTTTTGTACAATAGCAGCAGCCATATTTGTAACAAAACTTGTTTTCCCCACGCCACCTTTATTCGCTGAAACTGCGTAAATAATACTCACAAAATCCGTCCTCTCCGAGCAAATAAAATATAATAAACATTATGTTCATATTAACTGTTCAGTTTTTCTGTTTCAAATTTACCACATTGGCTGTTTCAAATACAATAGATTGCTTCTAGTTATTCAATTTATCAATAGACAAAATACCGTTATATTACCGGTATATTGACTATTAAAAGTATATATATAATTTTAATTAACGTATAAATACCGGTATTAATGTGAATACTAATAATATAATACCGTATTTAAACCAGTACTTTTTTAGTTATAACTTTGACATACCGGTGTTTTACCGGTATTATATAAACTATCATTATTTAGAAATGAAAGGATGAAGAACATATGGTGATTTTTTCGCTAGATTTAGGTAACAAACAAGTTAAATTGGTATCCGAGAAAACGCTAGAGATCAAGAGGGAAGCTGAAGCTTCTGGTAAAAAGAACAGTGATAAAAGTATCGTCGAATCAATCGGGGCGAAAGTGTTACCATCACACTTTTTGGATTATGATGATCTTGGAGATCAACGTACAGCTATAGCATCGGATAAACCTTTACAACTTGATAAGTACACATCAGGTACAGATAAGGATTTCTCCTATGCCTGGGGTAACGATTTACACTTGGTACATGCGGAAGATAAGTTTATAAGCACGATCGGCTTCGAAAATAGGTACAAAAAGCACGAATTCCGCTTACTAACGGATTTTTCGCTTGCCGAACTAGCACGGGATTATGAAGAAGCTAAAACGGGGATATTAGAGGTTATTGTTTCTACAGGAGTTCCTACAGATGACTTTAACGGAACAGCTGTTCAAGATATTACTCAAACGCTTCTAGGTGATCATAATATTACTGTAAACAATGAGAGTTTAAATATTCGTGTCAAAGAAGTACATGTCAATCCACAGCCTGTTGGAACAGCTTATAATGAAGTATTGGATTTTGAAGGATATGTAAGAGAAGAGAATGCGAGCTTACTTGATGAACAGGTTGTTGTCGTAGATATTGGAGGCGGCACACTACTTATAGATACTCTAAAAAATATGAATTTGAGTAACCCTCGAAATCAAAAACCTACAGGGGCATATGAGATATATGACCGAGTTGTTAACCTAGCCACTGATGCCGGAATAAAGGGGATTACATCATTCGAGGTAGAACGTATTTTAAGAGAAGGAAATACCTCAGAAGGGTACTTCTTCAGACCCAATAAAAACGAATCTTTCCCTATTACAGCATACGTTAACAAAGCTATTATTAAATTCACTAGAGAAGTTCTTAACACTATAAATACCACTCTTAAGGGAAGTCTTAGAGTAGATACTATGTTATTTACCGGCGGTGGCTCAAATCTAATCAAACAAGAAGATATAAAAGAACAATACAAGTATTCAAAATTCGTTGCAGACTCAGAAATTGCTAATGTTTTAGGTTTTTACAAGTATGCTAAAGCTTTGGTTACAACTAGATCGGAGTGATACGCGGTGGGCGATAAGAAGAGAATCGAAGTAACCTTTGATACAGATAAACATGCAGATATTCTTGCTGCCATGAAGAAATTTGGCAATTCCGCTGGATTTCTTAAATTTGCCGCAACCCATTATATTAATAGTTTGCAAAATAATAATTCATCAAGCTCTCCTGAAACCTATATACAATCGCCTCAAAATCAGCAGCAATCTGATCGTAGACGGCTACCTCCCGGGTTTGGTGGTCAAGCTATATCTACACGCCTGAACGAATAAACGGTCAACTGCTATTTGAGCTTCGCTCTTGGATGGGTTGCGGTCCCTATGACCCATCCTCTACCACAGATTACAGCTACTTCTCAAACCATGGCCTTCACTCCCTTGTACAGTTTACAGCAAGGTTCTATCGGTACTTTAAAGAAATTCATAAGCTTGGAGTAAATCCAGTTACTATACCAGTTAATTGGAAAATCGATAGGTTACCTTGTCTTTTTGATCTAATACAATTTGAATAATGAAGAAATATGCTTAATCGAATTTATATATGTAATCAAAAAAGAATGAGAGGATATTCTCTCATTCTTTTCACTAGTGAAGTTCATCTAGCATTTTTTTTAAAAACTCATCATCACTATACGCACCAAGATAACCATTGATATATTCTTCATGAGGCATAGGATAAACAAGTTCTTTATCTGGTACTATCACAGGAAGTTCAACATAATTTGTTTCGGTTTGACCCTGTAAATGCACAGTGAGCTTAGTCGTATCTGTACCAACAAGAAATCCAGAAATACTATATTCGGCATTCAACAAAAACTTATCATTTGTTTGGGTTGAATAAACTAAGATCGAACGATTGTTATCATTACTCGAACCTTGAACATCTATAATTAATAGCGACCTGATAGCATCAGCATACAGAGTTGTTCTATATTTTGTATCAAAATCTTTTGTAATGGGAGTAATCTCAGATACCGTGCCTGCAATGCTAATAATTTTCCCATAATAGTTACTAGGGCTTTTTGTCAGTCTATCAAATTGTTCTGCATAGGTATATTCAGAAAACTCATATGCATTATCTGTAAGAAGTTTTACAGCATACTTAATATTATGATTGGACATTACAGCCTTATCCTCTTTATTCCACCTAAGAGCGTCTTTCTTCTCAGCAACCTTTGGTGATTCTGTAGGGCTTGCATCCGGCGTGTTTGAAGGTTGCGTAGTAATACCTTGCTCTGTTTCATCATTCGGTTTAGCTTCCTCTTTAAAACCTTCATTAGTAGCCTCTGTATCCTGAGAATAAGTATCTAATTTTTCCGAAACTCCCTCTCCTTTCTCTCTAATATTATCACCAGCACTCTTACCAGACTCTTCCATTTTGTTACTCGTAGTCTCAGACCATTGAACCATACGTTCACCACAACCAGAGAGTAATAGTATGATCGAAGTTATGACACTTAATATTAATACTTTTTTCATAATGGATGATCCTCCAAGTTGGTTTATTATCACTTGCAATAATAGCTAAAATGTTATAAGTATAAATCCGTTAAGCTGACTGCTCTATGTCGATAATCTTTTTGCATACTTGATAACAGTCATCAATATGTGAATTGCCAAGGCACTTCATTGCTCCAAAACTAATTCCAGCAGAAACGGCTTGTCCTACAAATGGAATAAATTTATATACTTGTTTAACCGTTACATGAATTCCTACTTTTTAAGTAATTTGACTACAATTTCTTTCGTTAATTCTTTTCCAATTAATTGACTTCCTATTGAAGTGATAATAATAAGAATTTTTGCTTTTGACTGAATCAAGCTGATCAATCTGCTCTGGAGTTAAACCAAATTTTCGATTAATTGCAGGAAGGAGCTCAAGCATAATAGCTACGTCTGCCGCTACATCAGCCCCAGGCACAGGGACAACAGCTGCTCCAGCAGATACAGTCGCTCACTTTGAAACCATAGACTTGCACTCTTCCCGTATCTGATTTAGTTCAGTTATAGTTCTAGGATACATATGTTAAATATCTTCCTTTCTCATTTATGACTTATTCATTAAGTTGCCGTCATATTTCCGTAGCTTTCTTTCAATATATTCTTTACGACGCTTCCAGCTTGGATGAGTTGAAAAAATATCAAAACGCTTTAAATTACCAATGAATGCCATGGTTGCATTCTCAACCTTTGTATGAGGATTGCCAATAGCACTCCATTCATTAATTGCTGCAATTGCTATATCTCTTCCCAATATTTTCGCCTCTAGCAAGTCTGCCCTGAACTCTCTTCTTCTGGAATAAGCTAAAACGAATAAATTCATAACAGACATTAGAACATAATCGACTAATATGCCAAAAATAAATTGAATCAAATATGAGATATAATTAATACCTAACCACTCTTCGATGGTCACTGCAATTGGCCATGTTACAATCTTAATGGGAATTCCTAATAATATAGATGCTGCATACGCCATATTATTCACAATCATCTGTCTCACACAATCACCATTCACTATATGAGCCATTTCGTGTGAAACCGTTGATAATATTGTATTCATTGACATATGCTGCATAGTTGCAGATGTTATTATTATTAGCCCTTTATTTCTAGATGAACCAATCGCATATGCATTCATCACATTTATATGCTCAATAGCAACTTTCGGGAGACTCTTTAGATTAAGTTTATCCGCAAGCTCTAACACAAATAGATAAACTTGTTTTTCTCGGTCAGAACCAACAAAACTTTTATTATCAGCGAATCCAATCTGCCTAACATTGTCTCTCTTTAAGTATTTACCTCTATAAGTCATTAAATTATATGTAGAAATTATTAATTGTAGAGCTATAAATATTGGAAATATATAGATCCAGGTTCCAAGTGAGAGAGCAATTATAACGATTGAGGAACTAAACATGGACATTAATAATACAGATGCAGTTTTAATTCTCCCCTTACCGTATCTTACATATCCTTTGCCCCAAGATAGACTTTCTTTATATTCTTTATCGAATACTCTAATTATACAAATCATTCCCTTCTTATTTATTCTTTTAAATCTTTAATCCATAGTCACATTATTAAACACGGGTTTTAATAACTCCCTTCATTTGTTATGTAGAAAGAATGTAGGAATAGGTCTTTTCACTAGTCCATAAGCACTACAATCTCATTCACTAATCTTACCTCAATTTGTTTAAATTTGTAATTAGCAGAATCAATTATTTGTAAATCACACATTATCATTCAATACTGATCACTCATTCATTGAATTGCTTCATAATTTTTGGTTTGGCTCCATTGCTAGTCACGTTAAGAATCCCATTGGAACCCAAGTTTTTTTTGGGGTCGCTTGGGATTTAGGGACGCTGAACCGGGGGATCCAAATATGTTTACTAAGTTAACCAACAAAAAAAACCGACCATATGGCCGGTATCCGTTCAATTGTATTTTAAGATATTCACACGTGACTAATAGACATCGCCACGATTATCAATCGTCCAAATATAGACGGTTTCTTCACTTATGTTCACTTCAAATACGACTCGGTACGTACCTACTCGCAGGCGCATCAGACTTCCCCGGCCCTGCAGTGGTTTAATGTCACCGATCGGCGGACGAACCGTAAGCCCGGTTAGCGCTTTGGCGATCCGCTGTTGAACAGCCATCTCTTGTTTCTCTAAAAATTTTAAGGACCGTTTATGGTAAATCAACTTGAAGGTTGAACTCACGCTTCGCGTCCTCCCCCGTGATAAACCCTCCTTGATCGGCCAACTGCCGTTCTTCTTCTTCACTAAGTGGAAGGTCATCGGGCTCCATTCGCGCAATGTCATCCCAGTCCGGACGGCCTTGGATCGATAGAAATTTCATAAAGTCAACAGTCGATTGCTGCGCGCTTTCTGGCAACTGCTCGAACAATTTAAATGCTTCGTTATGATTTACAGCCATGGTGGAATACCTCCATTATTTCTTTTTCTTATTATACCCTTTTTAATGCATAAATGGGATGAACCACTTTTCCCATCGATCACTTGAATAACCAGTAAAGCTCTCACTAGGATTATTAGTCATTTGAGGAGCTTCCTGATTTGTTATCTTTACGGGCAACGATCTTCATTTGTTTACGGTTTGATTTCTCTATATTCCTAGCCATTTCCTGCAAGTATGCATCTGTGATTCTCTCTGGAAAGTATCCTATCCGTTCACGTAAAATATTTTCAAGGATCCATACCTTACGCGTCCAATATTCATAATCGCGTCCTGTCTCATCTGCAGCCTGGATAAAGTCGTCCTGTTGCTCATTCGCCTTTTTAAAAATATGAAGGAAATGATAGACCTTGGTTCGCTCCTGCCGAACTAACCGCAATAAACACACCAAAGCATAGCTATCTCTTTTCATCAGTTCTGACGTTGGCTGATTGACAACTTCCAAATAAGCCCTTTGCTCTAAATGAATTTGCCTTCTTGCTCCGTCTTGTTGGATCCTATCTTTCATCACTTCTATTTCACAAAAGAGACAATAATACATATCCCCACTAATATCGATCATCGATCCACAATACGGGCAAGTTAACATACTATTTTTCTCCCTTCAGCAGATAGGAACCACCGACCGAAGACCTCCCTCAGTCGGTGGCCACCTTTTGTTCAATCCATATTTAAATACTATTTTTCTTCTGCCCTAACTGCATCCGCTGCCTGTTATATTCACTCACCATAATATCAATTTCTTCAGACTTAGCCAATGTACGCTGATCCAAAACTCCATAACGTTGAGCCAACATATTTAAAATACAGCGTTCCTGTTCAATCAAATAACCTAACTCTTTCAATTCCAATTCAACTACCCTCCTAAACAGCTCCTATATAGCGCCTACCATTCTTTTATGGTTTTGATTTGTATTTAGTAAATGGGGGGTCCGGGGGGACAAGTCCCCCCGGCGCTGATACTTTCACGTAAAATACCATGGTTCCCACTTATCCGATCAGCAGAAAATAAACTGCGGCTGTCATCCAGCCGCACCAAGTATTCATGCTTCCTGTTCAAACGTCACATTTAATATATAATCAACTGCCCGTTGAGCTTTTCCAGCAGCTTGTATAATTAACGACGGCTCACTTTTTAACTTCCGATGCCATGAACCAATATAAGCCGCACTGTTTTCAATCGTACTATTATCTATTCCACAACTCGCGCAAAGCATAGCGGCGCCAATTTCAGCGATCAATTCTTCTTTCGAATAGTTTTCATCTCCAAACGCCGCGAACTCCTCAATACCTGGACGATTTAAGCGGCTACGGTGACCCGTGCTGTGAACCATTTCATGAAATAAAGTCGAGTAGTATTCCTCGGCTTTTGGGTAATCCTGCAATGGTGGAATGCTGATGTGATCCGATGCCGGCATATAGTAAGCCCGCCCAGATAAAAAAGAAATTGGTGGTGCATCAGTATAACCTGTTTGGATAGCTTCAGCGTCTACGATAGGGTCATGTTCAAAAGTTTCGTCTTGCCGCTTGCTCTCAAGCCCTTCACATTGTGTTTTAATATCAAACACCCGATAAAAACGGAGCAACGGTACTTTTTCTTTTTCGTTCGAATCTTTGTTTTCTTTCTCTAACCACTTCCAAAACACAACGATATGCGATGTAGCACCTTTCTTAACTTTTCCGCCTGCCTCTGCGATTTGCTTAAATGTCGCATATTCTCCAGGCATTAGCAGTAACGTGTTAATCCCTCTATACGGTTTTTGTGTTTTCCAATTAACAGCCCCATTTACACTCCAAGGCCTTCTCCATGGGATAACACCTGCATCTAACATTTCTAGAATACGTTTTGTAACCATTTCATATATTTTTTGAGTCATCACAAATCAACTCCTCTTATTTTTAGTTGCGGTGGCTACTCAGCCACCGCCAATTTTTCCATTCAGTGCCGCCTATTATTGTATTTCCTAGTGGACCAATTCAGAAAAAACGTTGCTGATTGTAAAAAAATACTGATCAGAATTAAAACCAACAGAAGCATAACCATGGGGCTTGTCCTCCCTTTTACAAATTTAGTAAATATGTTATTATAGAAGGGTAAAGCGAGAGATAACTTCTCCCCTTACCCAACCCATTAGCGTGGGGTTTTATGAATCACTTAGGTTTTCTTCTTTTAGGCTTCGACCGCTGTGAACGGTTGAAGCCTTTTGTTTTTTCTCGGGCTGTAAGCCACTCCATAAACGCTTTAATAGCACCAAACAGTTGGATAACAACCTGTAATGCCGCCGCTATAAGCGCTAACATGAGAATCGTTTCATTCTGCATAGGGGTTCACCTCCTTTCATTTTTTTTGAAGTGAATTTGTCAAAAGGCGTTTTGTTTGCCTGCCGCATGGCTGACTTTCCCAAAGGGAAGTTTTTTTCCCTTTTGACATGAGCTTGGAATTAGTCCTATAGACAGGCGGTCAAGGGATTAGCACACAAAAGTTATTTCTTCCGCTTTTTCTTATCCATTTGGAAGAAATAACTTTTGTTGCCCCTTGAACGACTGGCTGCCCGTCTTGGTCCCCGGGGTGTGGAGGGGCGAAGCCGGAGGCTCGACGCGCCGGGGATCTAGTCGGGCTGGGAGCTGATACCATGCGGAAGGCAAAAGGAAAAAAACGCAAAAAAAGAACCGGCATCTGCCGGTTCTTACCATCCTTCTGCGTGACAACATCCAAAGTTCTACTACATGCTAGTCGTGTAAAAAATCCCGTTGGAACCTAGGGACCCTTAACTCGAGCTACAAGCGAGTCTTAGGGCCCCTGGTTCGCTTGGGATTTAGCGACGATGAACTAGGGTTATATACCTTCCTGTTCTTTAAACCCGTCTAGGCTCAAGCCAAGCCCACATGCTCAAGCATGCTGAAAGAAAAAGGGCAGCCCCACAGAGTGTAGGACCACCTAACGTGTTCGTTTATTCTCCAGATCGTATCTACTTCGAACTCAACACGATAGCCTCTATTTCTACTCGTTAAATAATACCATTGAGAAATAATAATTAGATTCATAGCCATTCATCTGACATATTTATTCATTATCACATCAATATGGTTACTATTTTTCTAATTAATTATGAGATATCATTCTATTATCTGCTATAGTAGTATTAATAGAAATTGATTTATATGATTATTAAAGAAGATTGAGAGGTATTGAAATGACGAGAAGAGTAAGAAGTGACAGCCGCGTTGATACTTTTGAGAAAAAACAAGGTTTACCTCCTGGAACAATTAGAAACGAAAATGGTAGAGATACTCGTGGAGATAAGTTGATTGGAACAATTAGAAAAGAAGCTGCGAAAAAAAAATAACATATTTCACAAAAAAAAATGACACCTACATAAGGTGTCATTTTCTTTGTGACGGTAAATAATTTTCAATAGTGAGCTAGTATTATTCTTTACTTTTACATCTGGGATAGTTGCTACAACTATCAAACGGTCCAAACTTCCCATTTTTACGCACAATAAATCCTCCACACACAGAACAGACTTTAGGTTGTTTAAGAATTTCAACATAACGGTTTGTATTATAAGCCTTAAACGCTGCAACCTTACCGTTTTTACCAGCATCAGATTTTACCATACAATCATCATTTATAAGTGTTTGAAACAATGCATATCCAGTATTTTTTACCTAGACATTAATTTATTTTCTTTTACGAACGGACAAAAGAAGCAAGCCTTTCGAGTAAGCTGGAACTGTGTGCGTGCGTCTAGCGCCATTCACAATGCTGTCAGCTTACTCGATCACTTGCTTCTTCTATTAGGACTCCAAGTAGGTTATCACAACTAATATTCGCTCATGTTCATGCTATCGTAATTCACACGAAGAAAATAATAAGCTTCTTCCGTTTTCAAGTACAGATTCAATGATTCTTGATCATAATGGCCAGTCGTGATGGAGTAGCTGCCATCAAGGCCTAGTACAACCTCAACATCCTCGATTTGCATAGGGCTATCTCCCCCTGTCTGAACCATTACCGTCAGCTTTTTCCCCGCATGTCGAGTGAATTTCCCTTCAAGTGTCAGTGACCGATCGGCATGGAATTGGGTGAAAAAGGTGTTATCTGAGTAGGTTGTAGGCTTCACATACAGTTCATTTTCCGGGAATTCGGGCAGTTCCGAGCTAGGTGATAGAGAAGTCGGAGCACCGCGAAGTTCTTTCAGCTTTCCTTCCACATATTTCAGCATCTTTGCTGCTTCCGCACGAGTCAACGTGACGTTGCCTTGATAGCCTTCTATAGACCGCTCTGTCACCCCTTGTACATAATTTTTAGCTAGTGCATAATAAATAGCTTCATCAGCTTTGTAATTAACACCGTCTGCAGCCGTCATGATTTCAGCTACTTTCTTACGTGTAATCGGCTTGTCTTTGACAGTGGCTATTTTCAATCCGTCCAGAGGGAAGTTGCGATCCTGGGCGATCTTGTAAGCGCCGTCTGCCCAGTGTACTTTCTTCGCAGGACTGTAAGCCTCGTAGTCGACCTTGAACAATCGCAGGAACATCGTCCAAAATTCAGCCTCGCTTACGCTCGCGTTCGGTTTAAACAAGCCGTTGCTGTAACCAGTCATAAGACCTGAACGCATGGCCCATTCGATAGAGGATTGTGCAGAGTTACCGGAAATATCCTTCATCTTGGAGGAATCTATTGGCATGTAAACTTTTGTCTTCAGTTTAGGCAGTACTTTAATCTTCAATTGTGTTTTAATCGTTCCAGAGAACATCGATACGGTATAACTGCCAGCCTTGATACCCTTGGCGATCCCAGCCGAGGAGACGCTTAAACCAGCAGAGTTGCTACTCGTATAGCCCAGCTCGCTGAAGCTGTCCGTTATTCCGTTGTCAAAGTAACCTTGTGCATAAAGGGCTTGCTCGTCGCCCTCGTTGATGACGATCTCCTTGACTGTTGGAGTTAGGCTGATCAGCTTCGGACCCATACCCGTTACGAAAGACCATGTTTTGTTCAGCTTATCGGATTGCGAGTCCACTTGATAGGACAACGATACTTTATAGGTTTTAAATCCTTTTAATACTGATTTAGGATATAGGAACAACGTGTCCCCACGCAATTCTTCATTAAAAGGGATTTGAACGCCATCTTCGTCAGTAATGGTCGCTTCATACCAGGTCATCTTATTGACCGTCGTTGCAGAAATAATATACCCAGAACTCTTCACGCCGAACTGGCTTAACGGGTTAGGGTTTTCATGCCCGTAAAAGCCAACTTCGACGTCCTTCATCCCATCATATGGATAGACGGCAATCCCTCCATCGATAGGTAGTGATGTACCTAGCCCCCCCAAGTCAACTACGGCTGTACCATCTGCTAGTCCGATGCCGATTTCAGTATATTTGGGACTAAGAATAATTTGGCGATGATAAGCTGTATTCAACCAGCCTATCATGGCGTTGGTACTTGTAGTTTGACCATAATGCATGACTTCGCCGGAAGCATAACCGCGAGATCCTGACGTCCATCCGGATGCTTTCATTCGATCATATACCGAAACACCCATGAAGCCGGGATTGCCCTGTGTTTCCTTGTGCGCACTTAGGCTCGCTTGTACATTGTTGATATTGTAATAAACGGCGTGTAATTGAGCAGCCTTCGTAATGCTAGCATTCAGCGTCACAGACTTCAATCCAAGCTTGGCACGTACGCTGTTCAAGTAATTCAGCGCATCGAGCTGATCCTGCGTGTAGCCAGAGGAGGAATCGACCATTCCTTCTGCTAGCGCAGTCCCAGCTGGTCCAAGACCTATACCCGATAAAAGTAAGGCGACTATAATGGTACAGAGGGCAAAACGCCCGATTAAGCCTCTAAGAGGAGAACGTTGTTCTTTGTAAATAGGCATGGCAATGAATCCTTTCACCAACATATATTTTGTTATAGATTTACAAATTCCTATATTCGACATTTATTGCCAAGATCCTTTTCCTGAATCAGTGACACATAATCCTGAATATTCATAACATTATTCAAGAATTCCCTCAGACCAGTAGAACCAAAGGATTATAGCTCCTTGATATTTAACTTAAATAATGACGCGATAACATTCTCTTTTCGATTGAAGGCCTTCTTGATGAGTGCTCTCTCCTTGGCATCCGAGATATACCGTCTTGCGCGGACATGAGCAACAGCCGAGGAGACCTTGCTGTTCTAGCGTTACTCCAGAACTCCCTTCTTCTTCGAAATAACCCAAACAGCACTTGGAAGGATGGTGGAATGAAGCGTTAGCGCAGTGGAATCATGGTTCCGTTCTGCTTCGTAGAACTGGATGGTTTACGGAGATGGAGCAATTGCGTAATCGAAGAAAACTTTGCTGTTCAAGCGTTACCCTAGCAGTCCCTTCTTCTTCGAAATAACCCAAAAGTCTCTTGGAACGATGATGTAATGAAGCGTTAGCGTAGTGGAATCATGGTTCCGGTCTGCTTCGTAGAACAGGATGGTTTTCGGAGATGGAGCAATAGCGTAATCGAAGAAAACCTTACTGTTCAAGCGTTACCCCAGCAGTCCCTTCTCCTTCGAAATAACCCAAACAGCACTTGTTGGAACGATGATGTAATGAAGCGTTAGCGTAGTGAAATCATGGTTCCGTTCTGCTTCGTAGAACTGGATGGTTTACGGAGTTGGAGCGATAACGCAAGCGAAGATGGAGTGATAGCGTAATCGGAGGAAACATTGCTGTTCAAGCGTTACCCCAGAGGTCTTCTACTACCCTGCTAGTCCTGTTAATAATCTCAATGGAAACGGGGTGCTTTTCCCGGGTTAGCTTGGGATTTAGGGACGATGAACCGGGGGATTATATTCACGTTGTTTAAACTACCAAACTCAAGCCAAGCATATATTCTCATGTATACTTTAGAAAACAGGTGACCCACTGGACCACCTGTACTTATAGACTATTATGTATTCAAGCTATTTAATGTAGTGTTATCTACAATATCCTCATAGGGAACCCATACCAAACCATCTATAGATCGTATCTTCACTCGGGTCAGATCAGTGGTCAATTCGGCTACACCTGTTATCGTATCTCCATCCTGTAATGTTAAGATAACTTTATCCATTTTATCAAGTTTTTTCACTTCTGCCCTTCATGCCGAATGTAAAGTAAACAAAAAAAAGTGGTATCTTGAAATCACTCCCTCTATTCACCTTTTACACCTCCTGTTAAATCTGAGAGTCACTCGCCTTTCATTCTCCTAAAAATCTGTCATTGTACCACTTATGCAATTCCTCATCCGATCTAAAGCTCCGCACATTTCCTTCAACAGACCGCCGCCAAATCAAATCGTATTCTTCAACAGTCGCTACTCGGAATGTCATCACATCCCCTTGTTCGGTCAGAAAGACAAATCCATCGTCCTCTTGAACCAATACTTTCCCTAGGAACCCTCTGCCTCTGTTTGTATCAAAAAAGCTGACTCCCACCCTTCCATCTTCTTCCTGATTCATCTCAAAATCTAATGCAAGTAAAGAGTTATTTTCGACATTTACATCAACGAAATAGAGTTTCTTGGATTCTCGTTCGTATAATCGATATACCCCTCTTTTAATCCGCTCATAATCGTTATACGTTACAGCATGATTAGCATTCGCGTTAACACAGCATCTGGATGTGAGGTGCGTTCGAATAGTCGAGGCTTTCAAATTTGGATTCATATTTAACATATGATCGACAACCTCTACAACCTTAAACTCATTTATCCGCTTTCTCTTTACGATCTCATGCACTACGGCTAATATTTCATCTCGATAATTACTCCTCATATCAATAACTTCAGACATCATGCTTCCTCCTTCAGTTCATTGTTTTAGTATTGCGACCTATTGTATTCCGTTACTACTATCGATTTGATACGAATCACTGCTTCATATCTATATATATCCCCCCAATCACCTTCACTCCTATTCCTGCTATGTATTTGACAGGGGAACACCTTATCTACCTTTGTTGCATGGATTTGATCCTATCCTACACACTTTGTCTTCCTCTATTACATTGGCTCCAGCAGTCCCAATTCCAGACACGTTTCAATAGATAGACTTTTTATTCCTCTACTAAAACCTATTTCGATGACATCTCCATCGATTTGAAGAAGTTCACCTCTACCAAATACCCTATGTTTTACCATTTCCCCAATCTTCAGTTGAGCTATACTTTTTATTGAATTGGGATTGTACGGGATCGAATAGGCTGATTTTATCTCCTTTTTTGCTACCTCATTCTTAGGGATTATCTTTGGAGGATTCATAATATCCCTAACACCTGCTACAAATTGTGATTCTTTAACCTTCTTCCCATCTCTTTCCCTATATACGATCATCTCCAAGTGCTGTTTCGCCCTTGTCATGCCAACATAGAACAACCGTGTCGCTTCTTCTATTAAGGCGGTATTTTCGATGTCATTTAAAGATGGAATATTTCCTTCAATCAAATCAAGCATATATACTCTCTCAAATTCTAATCCCTTCGAGCTATGAAACGTTGAGAACGTTACTGAATTTTGACCCTTGCTGGACTTTGCATTCTTTAAAACCGAATCAAGATACTTTAGCCGATTCGCAAATTGCTCCATTGTCTCCAGAGTATCTGCAATCTCTTCTAATGTGTTTAGGATTCCTATCAAGTATTCCATTCGGAATCCAAGACGTTCACATATCTTTTCAAGAGCCTTCTCATAACCTAATCGATCTCGAATGACACGGATAGCCTGTAGTGGTGGCATCCCTTTCATTTGTTCGAATGTTTCTTTGCTTCCGATCAATTGTTTCACTTGATAATCCTGCAACTGGACGTAATTCAGCAAATTATCAAATACCGATTCATTGTTGTTGATTTCTTTCACTGCCGCCATCTGCTGTCTGCTAATGTAGCCGTTAAACTTCAAATGGATTTTTTCTAAAATGTCTGAACGCTTGTCAGTAAAGGTCATCCGCATAAAGTTCAAGATATCTTCGACCACCCAATGAGAGAAGAAACGATTATCCGCATCTTTCATATAAAAGGGAATACCTGCTCGATCAAACTCATTGATTAGTGCAATTGACGATGAATTGTTACGATACAATACCGCCACTTCTGCAAGATTTTCAATCTTTTGAATTTCCTGCACCAAATACTTAGTTTGGTATACGTTATCCGCAAAACTCCTAATCTTGATCGGATTCATCGGAGGATTCTTCGTGAACATATTCTTGTCGTACCGATTTTTATTTCGCTTAATAAACTGATTAGCTACACTGACGACATCCCTGGATGAACGATAATTCTGCTCCATAAACAAGGTTATGGCATTCGGATATACTTGTTTGAAGTTGAGCAAATAGGAAGGTTCCGCACCTCTCCAGCTATAGATACTTTGATCATCATCAGCGACAACACAAAGATTTCCATGTTCCATAACCAGCTTTTCGATAATGGCATGTTGAACCATTGAGGTATCTTGGCTTTCGTCCGTAAGGATGTAATCGTACCTCTCTTGGTACATCCGTAGCAATTCCTTATCCCCCCCTAATACCTGCTCACTTATCGTCAGCATATCGTCAAAATCTATTAACAACTTACTATGTCCCGACTTCTTAAATAACTCATATTCACGCAGAATCCGCTCTGCTTCTGGAACCTCAACCGGAATAAGTGACCATTTATCTGAAGGGATCATCTTATTTTTGATGAAACTGATATAGGTCGTCAGTTCGTCCATTTTGTCTTCGGTAATATTCTCGCCCACAATCGATTTGAACAGCTTCTTCAAGATAATCTTTTTGTGTAGCAGCAACTTGTCCGAATCACCAACGCTTTGCTCTTCCAAATCCAAGTCACCCTCGATAATTTGGTAAGGAGTTCTTACTCTTCGAAAGTGTTCCCGCACGACTTCGAAGGCAAAACTATGTATCGTTGAGAATTCAACAGGCGGAAGATTGGGAAAGAACCGTTTGAATCGCTCCTTCATATCATTTGCTGATGCCTTACTAAATGTAACTGCCTTAATCCTTCTTGGGTCTACACCCTTTTCCTCTATTAGATAGCCAATTCGCATAATGATCGTAGTCGTCTTCCCAGATCCAGGCGATGCTAATAATAGCAATGGTCCTTCCGTTTGAAGAACAGCCTTTAGTTGGACATCGTTTAAGGAAACATCTAATTCATTTTTCTTACGATTAAAGAATTCCTCTTTAACATTCATACAACATTAATCCCTTCGTTCAACCATATGATCCTATTTTCTCATTTTACATTAAAGCATCACGTTCAACCCTCTTATTCGACACAAGCCAATTGAGAATTCCCTCTATCAAACTATTGTCTAAGTTGTATCTATCTCTTTTCAAAAGTTCCAAATTTCTTTTAGACTGCTCCAATTTACGTTGACCTATGAATGGAATTTTCGTAACATAAGTTTCCGGACTCGAATTACTCAATTTTCTTCTTACTTTAACCATAGCTCATTCCCTTCCTCTGCGAAAGCGATTATTTACTAATGTCACTTTAGAATCAAAAATCTCCATTGTTTAACCCTCATTGTCTTTAAAACGAGCTTATAACTCTAATTTCTCTTATTGTAATGTCCCTGCAACATAGTACCTCTCGGTTAGTCAACAATGCTCATATACTGTTACAATACTAATCCTAACGATGATCCTTATCTATAACAATACCTACATTCCCGATCCTTGATCTTCCTATCTTTCATTTATTTTCTCTGGAAACTTACGCTGAATAGCATCATAACAGCCCTCACAAAGAATAATATTTTTCTCACTCATGCTGATAAATTTTGCCTCGATATAGTATGTTACATCTTCCTTCACTTTAAATGGCATAAAACGTTCGTTACATACCGCACACGATCCCTGAATTTTCATATAGCATTCCAAGCATAGTGAGCCAACTTTGTTAGCCATGTGAGTAAAGAGCATCTGATTTTTTTTCGAACAAAACGTACAGCAATTCATATTTTCATCCTCCAATTTGTTTCGGAAACGCAAAAAACCGCAGACAAAACTCCTGTAAAGGAGCAGTATCTGCGGTGCTTCCGCATATCCGTAAATTATTTTCTTGATTACAATATACCTTATGTAAAACTGATTGACAAGAATCACTTAAAAGTCAAACAGAACCTATGGATTTATTATACTCTTCACTACAAATTGGTATTCCCCATTATACAATCGCAATTCTCCATTAAAGATATACTCCTGATTTTTTTCAATGTAAGGTGTCGTAGTATCCTTAAATATAATTGCATTCATATGTGTATCATAGTCAGAAAGTTCTGCTTGCCCTTCCGTGAATTAATATAGCAGTATTTCTGCTTCCAAAAAAATCACCTTCAAATAAATAAGCAATCCTTCTTGTAATAACGCGGGTATTTCCGGTTCTTGAAATTGCAAAAATAACGGTATTTATTTAATTTTAAATTTTATCCTTCAGCTGATATGATGTTTTGATACTTGATCCACTCCCACTCATCATCAAAGTTGAACTTAATCTCTTGGCGATATATATTAACTGTTTCGACAATCCCCTTTAGTTCCCTATTCTCAAATGCACCGAACACCTGGAGTGTAATTGTTACGTGCTCATTTAAAGAATCAGCAATCGCACGTTCTACCGTCTCCCATTGCTGTTCATCAAGGATTGGCCTCGCTCTCCGCATCTCCTCTTTCGCTTGTCTCAGAATAGCCTCTTTGTGTTGAGGGATGATCATTCGCGATGATTCGTATAATCCGTTTCCTTCAAGCTTCTTACCCACACTAATGACCTCCTATGCTGTCTTCGATAGTTGCCATGCCAATACATTGTCCAGGCGAAATGTCCGTGCTGATCCAGACTTAAGACAAGTTGCCTTAATTAGGCCATTGCGAATCGAATTCACCTCAATACAGCGCTGTGTGATTTTTCCGTTACGATCCATATAGATAATTTCAACAATTTGACCGATGTATTTAGCTGACATGACATTCACTCCTTATAAGAACACTAGTTCTTATTATATGCGAACATACATTCTTTATTCAAGAGATAATCAAAAACCTTATTATTTCATGGAACCATTTTCCTAAGATTTCCTTTGCTGCATCCGTTAATCGTGTTAGATTTCTACCATCACTTATAGTAGAAAAAAGATTAAATGCTGTATATGACCATGAAAGAATATTGAGTTAAGGTATACCTTAAGCAGCTATTAAAGCACCATATTTTATAGTCACTTCGTTTTTGGCAGCTTGTATCCCAAGTGACCAGCAAACCCAACATCAAATTTAACTAAGACAGCTGTGGCAACAGGAATTGCGACGCTCGCCGGATATATTAGACTAAAGGTTTAGGGTCTAGATATCTCGATCATTTCCTCCACTTCTTCGACATAGGCGTATAACAGTTTTCCTTCCTCGATTATTCGGAATGGGTTTTGGAACGTTGATGAAGTGAAGCGTAGCGTAATGAAATCATGGTTCCGATCTGCTACGTAGAACATGATAGTTTATGGAGATGGAGCGTAAACGTAAGCGGAGATGAAGTGATAGCGTAGGCGGAAAAAACCATGCTGTTCGAGCGTTACCCCAGCAGTCCCTTCTTCTTGAGATACCCCCAATGGGTCTTGGAACGTTGATGAAGTGAAGCGCTAGCGCAGTGGAATCACGGTTCCGTTCTGCTACGTAGAACAGGATGGTTTACGGAGATGGAGCAACAGCGTAAGCGGAGGAAACCTTGCTGTTCAAGCGTTACCCCAGAAGTCCCTCCTTCTTCGAAATAACCCAAACAGCACTTGGAACGATGATGTAATGAAGCGTTAGCGCAGTGAAATCATGGTTCCGTTCTGCAACGTAAAACAGGATGGTTTTCGGAGATGGAGCAATAGCGTAAGCGGAGGAAACCTTGCTGTTCAAGCGTTACCCCAGCAGTCCCTTCTTCTTCGAAATAACCCGAAAATCTCTTGGAACGATGATGTAATGAAGCGTTAGCGTAATGGAATCATGGTTCCGTTTTGCTTCGTAAAACAGGATGGTTTACGGAGTTGGAGCGATAACGCAAGCGAAGATGGAGTGATAGCGTAATCGGAGGAAACATTGCTGTTCAAGCGTTACCCCAGAGGTCTTCTACTACCCTGCTAGTCCCGTTAAAAATCTCAATGGAAACGAGGTGCCTTTCCCGGGTTCGCTTGGGATTTAGGGACGATGAACCGGGGGATTATATTCAATACGTTGTTTAAACCATCTAACTCAAGCCAAGCAAATATGCTCGTGTATGCTGTAAAAAATAGGTGACCCATTGGGCCACCTGTACTTATAGACTATTATGTATTCAAGCTATTTAATGAAGTGTTATCAACCGATTTACATTCACAATGTCCTCATAGGGAACCCATACCAATCCATCTATACATCGTATCTTCACTCGGGTCGGATCAGTAGACATTTCAACTACACCTGTTATCAAATCTCCATCCTGTAATGTTAAGATAACTCTCTGATGATACATTGCAGCTATACGTAATTCTTCGATCATGATCAGCTTCACTCCTTAATGGTACTTAGTTTTGTAACCCTAAATCACTATGAACTTCGATATGTAGCATTATGATTATCCTGTTATATTTGACACAGCTGCACACCATTCCTGCTATAAATAGCGACTAATACATCCATCGTCTAGATTTACTACCGTTATATTACTTCTCTTATGAATCCTCTCCTATCCCTAACCATTTGATGATCTAAGTCTCTTTGGATGATATACTCCACGAAACCTTGATCATGTCTTGTTTCTAAGACCTCCCCTGTCCAAAAATCCAGGTGTTCAGGTGCATTATCTCCATCCCAAACACTAAATTTAACCTTTTGGCCAATCTTTATACGAATTCCTCTTCGATCTGTATATGATGTTTTAAGGTAGTGAGCAAACATATGAGGCTCTACCATGGGATATAGAACATAATCCAAAGGATCGCTCTTGATTTCTAAACAAGCAAACCGAGACTTTGCAAATGAATAGAACATGAATTGAACTATACTTTGTACATGAGTATCATCCACATCTAATTTACTTTTCAAAGTCTTCATCATTTCCTCTGAGCTATAAACACCACTCTCTACAAACCAACATATATATTGGTGTAAGTTATACCCAAACCGATTAGCATCAAAAATAGTCCTCACCCTCCTCCTACACTTTGAACATATACCCATAATATAAAAGGCCACATGCAATAACCATCAATGTCGGTTGCATGTGGCTTCTATTTACTTTCTTATCTGACACTAGTAAAGAATTCTTATTTTAAACATTAAACGTTTCTAATCAATACCACCCGATACCATGGATCAAGGTAGTTACCGTTCCTGATCCTGAAGTTGGAGGAGTCGGTTGAATAAAAATAAAAAAGGCTAGACTAACTGCCAACAAAGAATATATCATTTTCCGCATCTTCATGAACTCCTTTAATAGTATTTTTATATTTATGTAAAACTTCCATCGATGCAAAATCTCTTAATTCTTCAAACAACTTCATACATAAGATAATACATGCCTTATTATTTATTTTAACAGCAAAACCCAAACTTGCCAATACATAGGTAATCGCCATCTCCTGACGAGAATTCTTAAAATAATAATAGGCAAGTTCATAAAAAAAGGTAGTGTACCGATCCATACTAAACTGTTGCTTATAACCTTCCCCCACAAAATCCGACTGAAAGTAAGAAGAAATCCGGTCCTCAAACTGTAGGAGAATGTGATCCACATTCAGATTATATTCATTAGCAGATTTCATAATCATTTCTAAGCCTGGAAGGATCTCATATTCCTTATCTTCAATATAAGACACATATTCAGATAGTGTATCTGTCTTCCCCGTTTTTAAATCAAAAACATAGGCATTTGCCTTAGACCACATCCTAAAATTGTTAACACATACCTTTCCTTCTGCTCCTAAACCCATAAACCAACTTAAATTAGCATAACGATTATTGTATTCCTTCGCCTGCTCATAGTCTTTTGCATTATCGTACACGGCTACCTTCATCAAATAGACTTGTCCGTAATAAACAACCAAAGGATACTTCGTTTTTCTATTCGATTCATCATACTTGTTAGACTCACATTCAACTTTATATATAATGCTAACCAAGTTCTCTAATTGATTGGCAATCTCGTCTACACGCTTCCAAGCATGAAGTGTCGTATAGACATTACCCAAATCTCGTAATGCATCAAGTTGCTCATCTTCAGGTAATCGATTCATAAACGGTTCGAACTGACTAGCAATCTTAAGATTAATCGTATTGTCTTGACCTAGTTTTGTTTTGAAAATACGATATTGACAAATAGCCAACCTCTCGGAGTGTTGATATTTCTCGCCTTCAGCTACACATTCATAAAGCATGAGTGCTGCTTGGATCAAGCCCTGTTCATAAAGTAATTCTGCTGTATTAAATATACCTGGAATAAATGAGAGATCATCGACAAGCCCCTGAAGAACCTCCTCAATACAATTATATTTTTCAAGTTCTGCACACCTTTGTAAAAAAGGCTTCAACCTTCGCCAATTAAGTGGATTTGAAACTATAATTTCATCTATATATAACTCATACAATGCCCCTTCCGGAAGCTCCATCCCTGCAGTAATAATATCTAGTTGTCTTACAGAAATAGGTTTAGGCGGATTGCGATTAATAATGGCACTTAAAATTCCTTTATTCAAACCAAAAGACTGGGATAGTCCATTTATACCCTTCCCAGTCCTTCTTATGTAATCTTCAATCTCTGAGCGAATCGTAATGGTTGATTCCAACTAGATCACCCCTATAAAATAATAACCCATAAAATCCATATACTACCATTATTTATTGTATCTGTAATTTATACGACAGTCAATAATAACTCTTACATCTTCCGTTATATTATTGAATCACAACTTATTAATAGAAGAGAATATGTTACTCATCCATTTCCTCTCAGAGTTACTACCAATAACATAGATATACTTACCAACATTTGATAAACTACTTCCTATATAGAACTATGAGAGGATGACCTTAATGAAGAGAAAAACTTCCATTGCATTATTTATATCCATTCTATTAGTCATGCTACCTGTCATAGCTAGCGCCCACCCAGGAAAAACGGATGCCAATGGCGGCCATTATTGCCGGACCAATTGTGCAAAATGGGGCCTTAAAGATGGAGAATATCATTACCATAACGGTGAATCAAGCAAATCTGAGAAAGAGAAAGAAGATAAAAACAAATCTACTACAACACCAACAGACACGACTCTACTCTTACCAAAAAAACAAACCGTAGGTACATTACAAGTGTATTATTTCGACGTTGGCCAAGGTGACTCCACACTCATCCGTACACCGAAAGACCAATACATCCTCATCGATGGTGGAAATAACAATCAAGGGAAAAACGTTGTGAAATACCTGGAGTCTCTCGGTGTTAAGACATTAGACGTGATGATCGCCACCCATCCAGATGCAGATCATATAGGTGGACTCGATGATGTACTGAAGGCTGTTGATGTTAAATCTGTATATGCACCTAAAGTCTCCCATACAACGGATACGTATAAGGATTTCCTTTTAGCTGTAAAAAATGAAGGCCAATCTATTAAAAGTGTAACCAAAGGTCTCACTATTCCACTAACCGATATTGCAGCTACCTTTTTAGCTCCCGTGAATACCTACGGTGATGATTTGAATAATTGGAGTGCGGTTCTAAAGGTCACTTACAAAAATAACTCCTTCCTATTTGCTGCAGATGCTGAGCTTGAATCGGAAAACGACATGCTTTTAGATAAATCCAATTTAAAAGCTGACGTTCTAAAGGTCGGACACCATGGCTCTACGAGTTCAACAAGTAAATCATTTATTGATGCGGTAAAACCTAAGTATGCCATTATCTCAGTCGGTAAAAACAACTATGGTCATCCAAACTCTGGCATTCTAGCTCGCCTTACAAATGTGAAAGCCACGACCTATCGGACGGATCAAAAAGGCACCATCACAGCCATCTCAGATGGTACTAAAATAACATTCACATCAACAAAGGGGAGTAAATAATGAGAAAAGGAATACTTGATCGATTTGAGGGTGAATATGCGGTTATAGAATTCAACGGACAAACAGAGGATATCTTAAAAGCAAAACTACCTACAGATGTTAAGATCGGTGATACGCTTCTCTTCAATGATAATGAAATTTCGATCGATACGGCTGATACGAAAAATAGAGAAAAAGAGATCCAAGAACTAATGGATGAATTATTTGAGGATTAAATTAATAATTTAAATATGAAACACGAAGTACTATGGTCCCTTACTCTTATATTCGCAAGAAAAAATATAGCATAATTAATATAGAACCAGCCTAGGCTGGTTCTTTGCTTTTCTACTTGGCTTATCCACTACATCTTGGAGAGCTTAAAATACTACTCTCTACGAACCAACATATATATTCATTCAAGCTATAATGGAACCGATTAGAATCAAGAATACCCTTAACTGCCTTCGCAATTTACTACGATTCTTAGCTATGGATTTATAGTTTATCTATCTCTGATTTAACCCAAAGTAATACGTCTTGCGTCATTCGTAAGCACAATAGGGCATCATTCATCGTTGTAATTTCAGGATGTAATACGCCACCCATTTTTGGTGCCTCGTGAGTATGTGCACCCAAATCACAAGTTAATGAGTATAGGCTGTAAATGACCATAAATCTTGGGTACTTAAACTGCTGTACATTATCAAATATCATTTTAACGTTAGCACTACCTTGGGGAATATTCTTAGCAACAATATTTTTAATATTCACATCGGTACTAATCTTTTGTAGCCCTGTAATCCAAGAAGTATCATCATCCTTTAACTCCGAAAAAATACCAGTTATGATGTTTCTGCAGCTGAAGATACATGCGCTTGGATTACCAGCTGAATAGTTTTCTAAAGCTTCTTTATAGCTTTTACTAATTAGTGGATACAAAGTTGTCAGCCACTCCATAACAATGCTAGCCTTTTTGTTTGAGTTATCAATATCTTCAGTCAGATGCCTTAACGTAAGCTTCTTATTTTCGAACTGCAGGTCGAGATTAAGGATGTTCAGATTAAGGCGAAACTCCTTGAAGGCAGGAGTTGCCCTTTCTGCGAGCGTCTCTACCGCACGGATTTCATGAACATTTTCCATGAAATCCTTAAATGTGTCGTAATCAAAACCACCTTTCACCGACGTGACATCTCCCATTAATATTATGTCAAAATCAATAGATTGAACGATCGCTTCCATGAGCTTTTGAAATTCTCCATTATCACTTGATTCCAGATACACAGTCTGCAAAATAGATTTGATTGCTGTAAAGAACTCTCTAAACTTTGGATTCTCGTTGGGACGATGGTTGTAGTAAGTAAATGGATTAAGATTATGTTGATATTCTACGTAGAGTTTTCTTTGCCCAGCGTTGGACAAAATCTTGTCCCATACCGAGTTATTATTCGTTCTAATAATTTTCTCTTCTTCTATAAGGGACGCTATTTTTGATATTGCAATGATATCTGTACTGTCCATCTACAATGATCCCCCGTATTCTTATTTATCGTATTTTCTAATATTATAACCTCTTTATTTCCTCTAAGTTAATAGAACCTGCCCTTTGGCTACCACCAGTATAATTCTTTATTTTAACGGTCTACCTTTTTATGTTCACTTAACAAGTATTGGTTTCACTGTTGTTCTCTCCATTTTTTATTATCCTTTTGAGTCTGTATATCTCTTTTGCACGATGACGTAGCGTAAACGGAGTCTTGGTGCTGCTCTTCGCTTATAAACATGATGACGAGTAGCGTAGCGAATCAGTCTTGATGTTTATAAGCCAACTTCGAGCGACGTACACCGATCTTCGTCCCATGAATGGAGTGGATTACTGGGGAGGAAGTTATCCTTAAGCATTATTCAGATCTTAACTTATTTAATTTGATGTATGATAGATATATTTACTTTTGCAATAGCTTATGGAACTTCTCATATATACGATCTTCTAGAAATTTGAATCGTACTTAAGTAAGTTCAAGATTTTTCGTTAAATCAGAACAGCACAATGTTCATGTGTGACCAACATATCAGCTAAGAGCAAATCAACTGTATACTCTTTGCCTTCAAGGTAATCACCAAAAGTTTGTATCATTAATATCGGCACAGTATTCCCGTTCTTTGTTTTCTGGTTATAACGTTGTTTATACAAGGTAGACATCCTTTCAAGATCATTTTGATTGTTCACATAAGTTATAAGTCTATTGTATGAGTCCCGTGGCTACGAAAGTTTCTGCGCCCCCTACTTTCACCTGATCTTGGACTTTATCTTATAGTTAGGATACCTTACCCTCTTTCTAATCCCTAACATATTCATCAATATGTGGTGTCGTATATACCCGAACATAATGGAACATAGTGATAGCTACACTTCCTAAGTAGTTTTTTTGTTTCTTTTGATGAAGACATAACAATTGTGAACCAAGCTAGTTTATTCCCCCACGTAATCAGGATTTTCCTCCAAGTGAAACAAGTCATCCATATCACAATTTAAAAACTCGCATATTTTTATGGCCACTGGTAAAGAAGGTTGATTCTTATTACGTCTGATCAAATTGATTGTATCTGCCTTAACATGACAATGATCTGCTATTTCACTTTATAAGTCCATAAGACTTGGGCGAAAGCTTCCATTGGCCGCGGTTACCCTCTTAGCCTGCTCTATCCTAAGATGTCTAGTTAGTTCATTTGTAGATCTATATGGTAATGGTATTCTTGCCAACATAATTGCTCCTCTGCATAGAAGTATCGTGTGTTTGAACTTTTGAGTATCTAATCTTTTCTCTTATAACCTTTGCTAATACCCATCTTCCTGTAAATTTGCTCTAACTGGCTAACTTGCATATGTTCAGCTGCTATTTTCGCTTCGGTATAATCGCTT
The DNA here is from genome assembly GCF_001857945.1 of Paenibacillus crassostreae. Classification (NCBI taxonomy): domain Bacteria; kingdom Bacillati; phylum Bacillota; class Bacilli; order Caryophanales; family Paenibacillaceae; genus Paenibacillus; species Paenibacillus crassostreae. The sequence goes on along the minus strand of NZ_CP017773.1, from coordinate 49,873 downwards.
AAAACTTTCTTATATTGATTCCCAATCTGCTCCATTTCTTCCGATGTTAGATTAGGAATAGGGATATCCTCTATATCATTTCTGTTTAATATGGGTAGAGTTACACCCTTCCTTAAGGAACGAATATAGGACTCGCCAATTGGACTTTCAAAGAATGTTAGTAGAAAGTAAGGATTAACTCCTTGACTAGGACGAAGCCCTATAAAATTTGCCGACAAGTAATATGGACCATTCGTGATCTCTGTTACAACCGCACACTTCATAGCAATTCCTCTACTTGTTAAGAGCACATCACCTACTTGAATTTCGGCTTCTTCTTCCTTCGTTGATAATTTTAACCCGTACGTACCCACTGTCTCTAGATGTAAAGATCCATCCTGTACATCTGCTAGTTGAATGACCTTCGCATTTAGTGTATCGGTATCTAAACCACTTGCCGTATTTAGCCCTCTGTAAATACGTACCATATCCTTTAATTTGATCGTTTCTTGATTTTTCTCAAATGCAGAACGATCGATCTGTACCTCTCCAATAAGAGATGAAGCATCTTCCATTTGTAGATAAAAACCAGGTAATAGATTATATTTATTTTGACTTATTTCAGATATATCGAGAATACGACATAACTTATTATCTTCCTTATAGTTAAAATAACTGTCCTTAATTTGATCCAATTCGGAAGATGACATGATAACTGCTCCACGTTTTCGTTCACCAAATGAGCTAGCATCGATTACTTGTACCTTTCCTTTACGTTCAGGTGCCTTCTTCTTATTAATGACAAGCATCGTGATCGAGAGACCGCTACCAGTGAAAATGCCGGCAGGTAAGGTAATGACAGCATCAATCCAATCATTATCGATCAGTTCTTTACGTATTCCTCCCGATCCTTGAAACAATACACCATTCGAGACCGTTACTATCCCTTTACCTTCTTCTTTCAACGATTCTAAAGCATGAACTACAAATCCCAGTGTCCCATCTCTTCGAATCTCGCCATATTTGGTATGAATCCCTTCATTCAGTTTAATCCCAAGAGGCGGATGCGAGATCACATAATCAAACTTTCGTTCAGACCCCACTTCATTTCGTAATACGTTGAACACATCACCTTGCTGAAAATCCCCCTGTTGTAAGCCACACATAAAAGCAGAAAGCTCTGCAATCCCTACTAGTTCTGGATTAGCATCCATTCCATAGACAGAAATATTTGAATTTGAGCGTGCTGCTTCTACAAGTGGTCTTCCATACCCAGCATGAAAATCATAGACGGAAGAGTCCGACTTGATATCCAGAAGTTTAACAGCCAGTTCATTGACTTCCTTTGGTTCATATAATTTCTTCGCTTCATTTGACACGCCATATTTGCTACGATTTTTAGCGCTTAATGAAAAGTAAATTTCAAGAAGCTCCCTGTTATCTTTGGCTAGTTCTACTTTTCTAAGTTCATATAATAAACTATCTAAATTTCTGATACCTTCTACCTCGAATAGTTTTAACCCCTGTTCTATCCACGGTTTTTGAATAGCTAATTCATTCATTGCACATATAATTTTATCTCCGGTGCGATCGCTACATAGCTCTTCCCACGAAATGGAGAACTGAAAGTCATCCTCTTTTTGATATGCATAGGCATATCGTAAAGCAAGCAAAGGAACGATTATACGATCATTCTGTTCAGTATTTAAAACACCTCGCATTTTATCCAAGGTATAAAGTGTTTTTCCATTATTGTTATCCAAAATAGCCCACTCCCTCAATTTTTTAGAATTTCATTCTTCATGTTTATAATGTTATCTTCGTATACACCTTTGGAATCTCACTGAATTTCCCTCATTATGTTTCAGCATACTCTCCGCAATTTGATAGCGATCATAGATAGGATTGACCATCATAGGTCTATCGAGACCATCCACCCATGTTAAGAATACTAAACTTGAAGAGTTATACGTCCCCTTAATGGCCATTACTAAATAACAATTGGGATCCAACATTTCTTTTTCATATTCCGTTTGTATTTCTTGAGTGCCGTAGTGCATTTCTAACAGATATTGTTTTTCCTCAATATTATTAAAAGCAACAAGATCTAATACAAAGGGTACCCCCTCATGTGTCTCTGTAAAACGTGCTACCTGGAGTGAATTATATGCTCCTCGTTTCTTAGATTGCGGATTGATTGACCCTTTTCCTATGTACAATAAATCACGAACGGCCTGCAGTGTACTTTGAGGTATAACCTGTTTTGTTGTTTGCACGATTGATTTATTCATTATTTTGTCCTCACCTTCAAAAATAAGTTTTTTGATTTCTTTGTTGAATTAAATATATCATCATTATTTATAAAAGTAAAGCATTAACTTTTATAAATATGTAAATTACCTTTACGGATTAATCTATAACCTATATTAAGGTTTTGAATTTGTTGAGCCGCATTGTATCTGTTAACTTACACACAATTACTCCAACGTAAGGAATTCTCGAGATTTGGAACTCATATCTCTTTAGCACGATGACGTAGCGTAAGCGAAGTCTTGGTGCTGCTCTTCGCTTATAAAACATGATGACGAGTAGCGCAGCGAATCAGTCTTGATGTTTTATAAGCCATCTTCGAGCGACCTACACTGATCTTCGTCCCGTGAATGGAGTTCATTAACCGGTAAAGAAAGCTATCTCTAACCATTATTCAGATTTTAACCTCTTTAATTTGAAGTGTGATAGATATATTTACCAAAGTCTGATAGACTACTTCCTAAATATAGCTATGAGAGGAAACCTTCAATGAAGAAGAAAGCAATCTTTTTAATTTTCATATCCATTCTATTAGTCATGCTACCTGTCATAGCTAGCGCCCACCCAGGAAAAACGGATGCCAATGGTGGCCATTATTGCCGGACCAATTGTGCAAAATGGGGCCTTAAAGATGGAGAATATCATTACCATAACGGAGGAGGGTCATCAACAGAGAAAGAGAGGGAAGATAAAAACAAATCTACTACAACCCCAGCAAACACGACACTACTCTTACCAAAGAAACAAACCGTAGGTACATTACAAGTGTATTACTTTGACGTTGGCCAAGGTGACTCCACACTCATCCGTACACCGAAAGACCAATACATCCTCATCGATGGTGGAAATAACAATCAAGGAAAAAACGTTGTGAAATACCTGGAGTCTCTCGGTGTTAAGACATTAGACGTGATGATCGCCACCCATCCAGATGCGGATCATGTAGGCGGACTCGATGATGTGTTGAAAGCTGTTGATGTTAAATCTGTATATGCACCTAAAGTTTCTCATACGACTGATACATACATAGACTTCCTCACAGCAGTCAAAAAGGAAGGTCGGACAATCAAGAGCGTTACAAAAGGTGTGACCATTCCTTTAAACGGAGTAGAGGCTAAGTTTCTAGCCCCTGTTAATACTTATGGTGATGATTTGAATAATTGGAGTGCGGTTCTAAAGGTCACTTACAAAAATAACTCCTTCCTATTTGCTGCAGATGCTGAACTTCAATCGGAAAACGACATGCTTCTAGATAAATCTAGCTTAAAAGCTGATGTACTAAAGGTCGGACACCACGGTTCTACGAGTTCAACAAGTAAATCATTTATTGATGCGGTAAAACCTAAATATGCCATTATCTCAGTCGGTAAAAACAACTATGGTCATCCAAACTCAGGCATTCTAACTCGTCTTAAAAATGTAAAATCTACGACCTATCGAACCGATCAAAAAGGCACCATCACAGCAATCTCAGATGGTACTAAAATTACATTCACATCAACGAAGGAGAGTAAATAATGAGAAAAGGAATACTTGATCGATTTGAGGGTAAATATGCCGTTATAGAATTCGACGGACAAACAGAGGATATTTTAAAAGAAAGACTACCAGCAAATGTTAAGATCGGTGATACGCTTCTCTTCAATAATAATGAAATTTCGATCGATACGGCTGATACGAATAATAGAGAAAAAGAGATTAAAGACTTAATGGATGACTTGTTCGAGGATTAACAAAGTTACGTGTTAATTGAATATAACTTTGAATAAATACAGAATTTTGCTTCTGTGAACAAATAATGGATCACTAAATATATGCCAGCACCAATTATCTGTTATCGGTCTTAGAACGATGGTGGAAAGAAGCGCAGCGGAGTGAAAGCTTGGTTACGCTCTGCTTCGTAAAACATGATGGTTTATGGAGATGGAGCGATAGCGCGAGCGGAGAAAACTATGCTGTTTGAGCGTTACCCTAGAGGTGTTTTTCTTCCCTGATTATTCGAGATAGGTCTTGGAACGATGGTGGAATGAAGCGTTAGCGGAGTGAAATCACGGTTCCGCTCTGCTTCGTAGAACTTTATGATTTATGGAGATGGAGATGAAGCGTTAAGCGTAAGCGTAAGTGGAATAAGTCATGATGTTCGAGCGTTACCCCAGAGGTATTTTACTTCCTTGCGAGTTCCGTTAAGAATCCTAATGGAACCCGGATCACTTTCCGGGGCCGCTTGGGATTTAGGAACGATAAACCGGGGGATCCAATTGGTGCTGGAAAGCTATTTGGATAATTATAAAAAAGCACCCTCTTTTGAGGGCGCTTCAATTAAAGTCAACTACTTATTCTTTTTGAACCAAAATGTAAATCCTATCTCGTTAGAATTATCGCAATATATGTAATACTTAGGGTTTTCCATTCTGGAACTCGTATTAGGTTCTGCCTTAGAAATATTAAAATCAAGTATTTTAGTATTGCCATCTTTTTCAACATCAAGCTTAAGTGGTAACACCATATTACTAACTAAAGCATCAATATCAATTAGTGCATCTGTCAATCTGTATGTAGCAGCTCTCCCATCACGATTACTCATTATTTCGAGACGATATTCTTGCTTAATTGCTAAAGAAAAATCTTCAAGCAAAAATAGATCAAGTTGTGATATAACTTTATTACTCTTAGATTGTAGCTCCGCCTTAGTATTAGCCGCATTGACTATTGTTATTTCCTCTGAAACTGATTTAAAACCCATGAAAAATCGCCCCTTTTGATGTTTTTACAATTAATTTGCTTTACAAAATATACAATTATCATAGCTCGTTGTGAAAAATTGCGTAAATGAAAGAGCGTGATTTATCAAAAATCAAATAACGTCCCAGAAAAAAATTCCACTTGGACGTAAAAAGAGCTGATCTAAAATCAGACAGGATCGCGTTAACACACATTAATAATTACGGTTGAGCGAAAAGATCCGTCCACAGGAAAACTTCCGTGACGGATCTTGCGCTATGCTTACTCGCTATACACGTTCCTATTCATATACTTCTAACTCAGTTCCTAGCTATTTATATTTCGAAGAAATTGAAGTTGTAATCATGACCGCATCTCATCCACAGAGTCCCCCAATTCGTCCAACTTTTTGGCCAAAATAATATTCTTCTAACGCGAGTACCAGTACTGTCGAAAATCTCAACCCCTATCGTACCAGCTTGCCCACCAAAACCAGTATCATTGTTTCCGTTACGGAAATATCCGCCCCCACTTGCGCGAGGTTGAATGATGCCTGAGTCAAATCTGATGTAAGCAGTATGAGGTGTATTTACGAATGCATTCCAATTTTCATCAAATGTACGCGACGGATTCCACCAATGCTGTTTTCCGTAGGAACGAAGATAAAATTTTAATTTATACCTACCACTTTGGTTATTAATTGTGATATAAGACTGTCCCCATTGGAGGGTGTTACAAGAATCAAATTGATTACAACCGCACCTGCTTCTCCAGTTACCATTCCTTACAGCAGAGGCATCATAGCTAAAATCGGCCGTAGCACGAATTGCGGTTCGTCGGGGGGATTTTGTGGGCCTAAATTTTGTTGCGATTGGCCATTGTTTGGGTTGTGAAACCCTTTTTTTGCTTACAACTTTTTTCTTTTCCAATTGTATACCCCTCCTATCAGTCAACATACTAAATCATATGAATGGAAGGATAGATTGGTTCTATTCTAATAGCCTGAAATAGATAAGAAGCTTCGGATCTATTATTAGATTGCGCTAACCAGCTAATATTATAGAATGTAGCTAGACCAAACAGAACCAAATATATTAAACAAATTTTTTGGTGTTGAGCCTAAAGATTACCAGAATAAAATTTTCTATTAGTAATGTTATCTGTCATAGCTAGCGCTTACCCAGGAAAAACGGATACCAATTGCGGCCATTATTGTCAGACCAAATATGCAATTTGGGCCTTAAGATAGAGAATTACCTATATTATCGGTGTAGGGTCATCAACTGAGAATGAGAAAGAAAATTAAACAAATCTACTACAACACCAGCAGACACGACTCTTACCAAAGAAACATACCATAGGTATATTACAAGTGTATTATTTCGACGTTGGCCAAGGTGACTCCACACTCATCCGTACCCCTAAAGACCAATACATCCTCATCGATGGTGGAAATAACAATCAAGGAAAAAATATTGTGAAATACCTGAAGTCTCTCGGTGTTAAGACATTAGACGTGATGATCGCCACCCATCCAGATGCGGATCATGTAGGCGGACTCGATGATGTGTTGAAAGCTGTTGATGTTAAATCTGTATATGCACCTAAAGTTTCTCATACGACTGATACATCGCCACCCATCCAGATGCGGATCATGTAGGCGGACTCGATGATGTGTTGAAAGCTGTTGATGTTAAATCTGTATATGCACCTAAAGTTTCTCATACGACTGATACGTATAAGGATTTCCTCTTAGCTGTAAAAAATAAAGGCCAATCTATTAAAAGAGTAACCGTACATATACTTACTCTTTTTTATACTTCCTTCGCTTATTTTCAATAAGTATATCCAATCTATCAACCCAGTCACTTCCTAAATGTGCATTAAGCAGAATATTAATATCCTCATATGACCATATCTGAATTCTTTTATCAAACTTCTTAATATTTCCATTTACATACCCTGTACAGAATATCACCCCTCTATTTACTTTGTTTTCTATCATAACATCACGAAATGCTCTTACCGTTTCTAGTTTCAACTTAGTCGTTTTATATAACTTACATTCAACATATACATGCTCATTACCGTCAGTTCTATCTATATCTGCAATAATATCTTTACCACCATCCCGAGTGGCCAGCGTCCATTTCGTATCGTACCCCATACTTTCATACAAATACTCAATTAACCATTCAAATTCTACAGACTTTAACTCCGTCAATTTTTCTAGAGGATTTTCAAAGTGAATAAATTTAGCCATGATTATTTCAGAACATTGCTCAATACCTATGATTCTGTCGTCAGGTAAATTAGACTGTGCAAATAGATAACTCTGAAGTGCTTTAATTGCATTGTAAGGATTTCTTGGTAATAATTCTAAAACCCACGTTAAGCCTTCCCAAGCATCCTGTTCGTTAGCCAATCTTTTATAAACCTCGTTGTGAGACATACTATTCATCATTTCGATATCCGTTTTACTCTTTGAGTCCTTTAAAAAAACATAAGTTTCATAATTTGATATATCTATCCTTCGGGTAATAGGAACTAATAAGCATCTCAGTAATACTTTCACTTCATCAATCGACTTATCCTCAATATTAACTAAGTACTCTTCTACCCACTCATCATAAGGGATTCTGAAACAAGGATACACTTCTTCTTCGTAATCATGAACAAGATCTAACCATTCATCAAATGTACTATAATTATCTGAGTAATACATTTCATTAAACGACATTCTAGCCCTCCTCCTAATAACTCTTACCCTACAAATAACAGATATATTTTTTTCGCTATACGAAAGACAAAATCACAATCAATATCTCTCTTCACCTTAAGCTTTATAATATATAATATTTAACTGAATTCGCTATATTACTTTTTTAGCCACAGTAAGCAACTCTCCACATATGTCGACTCTCACATGATAATCAAAACAAATAAACGGCATCTCTGCCGTTTATGTTTAAGGTATATTATACTATTGGGATCGAGCCGACGACCTCTTGCATGCCATCCAAGCGCTCTCCAGAAATAGTTAGTTACACTGCCTCTTAGTAATTATTATATATCATTGATTACTAAGGTCGTCTCATCAAATAAACTCCATTAACGACTTTACGACACAACACTCGTTCTCCAGTATTCATAAAATTTGTTAACTCGTCCTTGCTGTAGTTGGTAATAATCACATTATTAGATGCATCATTGTAGACTCTATAACCAAATAAAATTAAAAGTATGTTTAAGTACAATAAGTCACTGTTTACGTAGACAATACCTATGATAATGAAAAGCAATCCATTTACCACTAAGCTGTTAGTACTACTGACATTCATAGCAGTCAAAGGTATCACATATGTAATTAAATAACTAAGTACGCTTTCATTCATCGGTTTTAATCCAATCAATCCTCTACTATCATTTAAACTTATAAATCTAAAATACCCAACTGCTACGAAAGAGATTATAAATAGTATAACGATCACAATCCAGAAGTACAACATAGGTTCACTACCTAAAACAGTCTTGAAATACTCAACTGGAATCAACTTGAAATCATAGTTATTGATTGCTAGTAATAAATAAAGAGGTGCATATGATGAAATAAAGAGCAACCATTTATAAAATCTGGTCATATGCGCCACCTCCTTGTTTATCAGGCTAACTCATCTACTCCTAAGCGTTCCGTAATAAATGTTTGATAATATGCATCCCTAATTATTAATGTGATATTTTGTAATTGATCTTTTCTCTCATAAATTATTTTAGATCCATCTTCGGAAAATTTGATATCCAATTCTACAACATTTACTAGTTCTTTAACTTTTTCAAAATTTTCAAAGCATCGGTTTACCTTGTCAGGTTCTTGTAGAATTTTAGTAAGTCCTCTTATAACTCTACCATCATTGATACTGTCTTCTTCAAACTGTTCGAAATTTTCAATCCTGTTACTATCTTTTATCATAGCAAGAGTTCTTTTAGCACTTTCTTGATACTGGGTCTTTATGTCGAAAATCCGTTCCATTGAAATATGATTCATAATTGTTAGTTGAGAATCATATCCAACAATATCAATATAATTATCTATACCTAACAATTCAGCATCTATTTTCTCAAAGTCACCTGAAACAATACGACCAACGATGCCCTTTTTCAACTTTTTAAATTTAGTCACTCTTCGGAAGAAGAGCAATTCTTCTTCGTCATGAGATCCGTTCGGCTTAATTACCAAACAATAAAACGTAAACTTCGAGATATCATCTGGGGGGAACTCAAGCAATCTCCCCTCGTCTAGACTATATATTATATGCGATAAACTATCGACCGATTCATAATTACACACTTCAAGTGTATCATCTAAAGATCCAGTTGGATTAAATGGTACTACTTCTTTTTCTTTAAGTTCTTCAAGAGCCTCTATCACAATAGTTACAAATTCCTTTTGCAGATCAATCGAAATACCTGGTTTATAAGAAGTGTAGCTGCTTCTATAATCCTTCTTTGTAAAATACAAAGAAACTTTACCTTCAGGTGCATCCAAAACTCCTTTTATCTGCTCAATAATACTCTCCAATGACATTCCCTCATCTCCCTGCAAAAATTATATAATATAGTAATTCGAGATTATATCGCCTTTATCCTTTAACATTTTCCTCCATCACTAAATAAGAACATACGTTTCTATTTCCTTCTATGTGTTTCTGTTTGTCAACTATTATCATCACTGTAGTACTAAAAGGTGTTTATCGTGAGCAAATAAGTCCAGCCCATGATGAACACCTCCAAAGTAAATCATCTCATTTTTTCTATGCATTTATCTATTGGATGTAGAAGACTCAATAATATGGCTTTAGATATTCCCGTTATCAATATGTGTGGCGTGCAGTTATTTACTGTTCTTTTAATATGCTGATTCAATCCTCAACTTTTCGCTTTACTACTATGCGCGATACACAGCTCCGCCGATTATATCAGACTGTCCGTAGACATGAAGTCTACAACATTTCCCAAAAATTAAGCCTCAGTTATTTGATGTCTACAAATTGTCTACAATTCACTCCCTAAACATGAAAGAACCGCTCGCTGGGCGGTTCTTCTAAAGCAGGAAAAGGGAGTCGAACTCCCCTTACTCATCACTTCATTTACATTATTACTGCTTCCAAGCATACGGACCGTCATCGCCATCCGAATAAATAAAATCCGTGTGTCCACTAACCAGCTCATCAACTGCACTTTCAAGGTTTTCAGTTTTCATACTAAGCTCGTCTTTCCATTCATCTATGATCTCTATATATGATCGGCGCAGCATAGAATAATCATCCTCATAAGGATGATCGTCATCAAATGAATCATTGCTATTCTCCTGGTAGTCCTCCATACACTCCTCCGAACAATAGTAGCTACCCACTGCATCAATGATATATTTTTCATCCGTTTCCTTACTACAATGTGTACAGTTCATCTTATAATCGCTCCCTTGTCTCTTCATTTATTATCATGGGCGAACGTCCAAGCAATGTCAGTCTCCATTCCAAAAAGTTCGAATCACCAATCGCTAATCTGTACTTTTCTTCAATAACATCCATCGCCTTGACATAAGCTTCTCTTGATACCCATAAATTGGAGGCTTGTTCAGGGAGAACACCAAAGAGCAATACCAAGAATTCTCTATATGCCAAACGAATTCGCTTCGCTGCAACATGATCACCTAATATAACCTTAACAACTTCTTCTATAGCCTCCTTCGCACTCTTACGCTGGCCAATTGTCGAGTATGAACCCTCATATACATCTACATACACCGAGATAAATGTCATGAGCTCCTGGATGAACAGCCCAATTGTCGTCCCACGATACCGAAACGCAATGGTTCTTTCCTCGTGATTCACGTATATTTCAATATTCCCCATGCAATACCGATCATTTAGAATAGCCAACAATATTTGTTTCGACCGCTACTTTCGCAATCGCGTAACTAAAGGCCAATACAGTTCAATCGATTCCATCTGCCAGAACTGCTTAATCTTTTCACAACGCGCATCTCCAGAGGAAATAGATAATAAATAATGATGTGGGTCTACTACCTCTTCCCTTTCTTGCTCTATACGTTGTTGTTCGTCCATCTGCTATTCTCCTCTCATACATGAAAGCTACCTTATTCAGAATATACACAGGTATCTTCTAAAACTTTTATATCCACTAAAAGCATTGTCGTAAACCTAGAAATCACAAATCTATATTAAGTCGAGGCTAAGTTCCTAGCCCTGTTAATACCTACGGTCATGATTTGAACAATTGGAGCGCGATTCTAAAAGTCACTTACAAAAGTAACTCTGATACGTACCGGCAGGAACGAACAGAAAAAAATACGAAATGGGGATATATGTTGACTGTGTGGTAATATATATGTTACCATTATTATTAGATAAATTCTTTTACGTTCTTTATAAAATCGTATATATGTTAGGGGCTGGTGAGATGGATAACCATCGAATCCAGCAGTATCCAAAAATCGTTTTATCTAACGAAGCTTTTAATTCAGCAATCCAAGACTATGATGTATGTTCAAATACTCGAAGAAAAATCTTCGAAGTAATCGGCCTACTGAATGCTCATGGAACTAATAAAACGTACCTTGGGAAAAAGATTGAAAACACCAAGCGTTCGAATTTATGGGAACTGAAAATTAAAGGGGCATCAAAAACAGAATGGCGCTTTTTGTTCAAGCGCATCTCTGGTTCTGATGAGTATGCACTTCTTCATTTTTTCTTAAAAAAAGATGAAAAAATTAGAGATCGAGATTTTGCTACTGCTGAACGTATTGCCGTAAGAGAAGGTTGGTAGCCTTCTCTTCGGAGATATCGTACCTCAACAGTTCGAAATTAAATAAATAGAAATAACATTTGTTCGCATTTGAATGAGATTGAAAGACTAAGGAGGATAAAAATACTGAAATGATGAATTGAATTGAACGGGAGATAATCAGGACTAAGTTATAAACAAAAAGAAAAACTATTAATTTAGCATTGGATCGTTAAAACAGACTAGCTAATAAGGAGGAATCAATCGCCAATAATGATCAAAAGTAATAAAATAAAAATAATAAATAATAAAAATAATGAATCTGGAAATGATAAATTGATGTCTTTGATCTGAGACGATTTTCAGAAAGGAGAAACAACTATGAAGACCGACACCCATGTTCATGATCTCCAACATCTGAACGTACCTGATGAATATTACGCTATTTCTGTACCAAAAATGGAGATTATTCAAACGATAAAAGATCGACTGGTGGAACGTAATCTCAGTGTCCGCAAATTGGCTGTTACCATTGGGATGAAACACCCTCAAATTGTACGTGTTACAAGCGGAGAAAATTATAATATTGAAACTCTGCTTAAAATTCTTGATGCTTTGGAATTGGAGATCGTTGTTCAAGACAAATCTAAAAGAAGCAAATCACAATATTAATAAAATATTGCTAATAGTCTCTTTATGAATGACTTGGCTATAAGTATAAAAGACCGCTATCCATTATTACTGGGGCGGTCTTTTGGTATATAATTTACTGAAAATGTCTTATCGCCTCAAATAATTTTTAATATTACGTATTTTGAAGTTTGTTAGTTAAATACGACACGGTTTGAATGTCCAATCAAGTATAGCTTAGTAGGTATCATCGCCTAGTAAATACACAGTTGTTTAATATGAGACAACTGTGTATTTTTCTAGTCATGTAGAATACAAATAGTACTCTCTTTTAATCTACCTCGTTTGCAATGGAAGAACATCATGAGTCATCATATCTTCAAAAGCATTTTTGACTGATTTCCAATACTTTAATTTCGCTACTGGATTTTCAGCGTGCTCTTTGTATGCTGCATAATCACTTGTACGCTTCAATTCAGCTTCACCATTTTGTTTTTCAAGGTTTTGATTATAGTTTGCAACCATAAATTCGAGTTCAGATTTCTGTACACTCCATGTACGCATAAACTCATCTACTAACGTATTAATCGTTTGTTGAATCATTTGTTCTAATAGTGACGATACATGTTGATCTCGATAGGCTTCTGGATTCTCTTGAATGTTCGTCCATAATGTCTCCATTAATCCAGCAAGTGTGGGATTACCTTGTTTCAATCTTGCTAAATATTGATTAATTTCTTCCGTTGTCTTTTCTGCGGGTGGTTGTTTCGCTTTTTTATCGTGTGTATTCGGTAAAAAGGCTTGGATTAGAAGCAAAATGTATTCGTAATTGATTTCTTCTGTTTTTACAGACTCTAACTCATACTCAATATTCACATCTATATCTTCTACTCCTGGTTTCTCTTTGCGGAGTTTTTCCAATACATTGACGTATTTGCCATGATATTCTTCAATTTCGTCCATTTGGATTGGATAGTCTACACCCAACTGCGTATCACTATACTCCGTATACACTTGAATATTCGCAAAGGCTTTATCTAAAACTTGATAGGCTTTCGCAAATTTCTTTAATTGTGCTGGTTCTAAGCTCTCTATGTTTATTCCTTCAGGTGTTGGGGCTATTTTATGTAATTCCTCAATCGCTGTTAGGAACGCGTCGTGTGCTACCTCCCACGTTGGGGCAACCACTTCATTTTCGCCACCATTTGAATAAAGGACAAGTGCATGCTTCACTTTTTCTTCAAAAATCGTGGGTGTTTGGAATGTTACAACTTGCCCATATTTTTTCGACTTATCGAACAGACGGTTTGTACGTGAAAAGGCTTGAATTAAATCATGTGGCTTCATTGCAGGGCGGTCAATGAACAATGTCGATAGACAAGGTGCATCAAAACCTGTTAATAAACGATCGACAACAATGATAATATCCAACTGTTCCGATCTAGGTAAGAACTTTTCCTTTTTACGTGCTAAACGGTCATTGACGTTGCGGTTGTATGAACGCATCGTTTCCAATGTGTAGCTCGTGTCAAAGGCTTCATTGTACTCAAGAAGGGCTTCTTTCATCTTCTCTTGATTTACGATAGAGGATTCCTCATTTTCGGAAATCGAGTATGTAATCGCCACTTTCGGGAAGTCTAGTAAAGTACGTTTTGTTTTTTCGCTAATCTCAACGGTTGTTTCGCCTGCTTTTACTCGTTTAAACAGGTTATAATAGCGTTGTGCTTGTACAATCGAAGAAGTCGTTAGAATCGCATTATACGTCTTACCGACACCATTTTGGAAACCGAGTTTATTCCGAGATTTATTGACGATTGATTGAATGACCTCTAGCATGTGACGTTCATCTTCATATACACGCTTGGGTAAAAGTGCTTCTTTATCCACAAGTGTGAGGTCATCTAATTCAATTTCACTGTCTAATTGAACTAAAGCTGCATCGAGTTCTTCTTCTGAAAAGGTGCTCTTATATTCAATTTGGAAGCCTAGCACCGCTTTATCGTAAATGGCTTCTTTGACCGTATATTCATGTAATTTTCGTCCGTATTGTCCCTTTGTTGTGCGAGGGAGGTCGCCTACAGCCTGCTTCGCATTTTCCCCAAAAATAGGCGTACCAGTGAAGCCGTACCATAACGAGTGGACAAAGAATTCTTTAATTTCTTGCTGTTTTTGAGGCGAAACCGCTCGGTGGCACTCATCTACTACGAACGCTATTTTCAATTGACGAAGCGTATTCGATTTCTTTGTATCGTCTTTTCCAGCAAAACGCTTCATAACATGATTAAGCTTTTGAATCGTTGTCACGACTACATTCCGATCTTGGGACAGTAGCTTCTTGATTAAGTCGCTGACATTATTTGTTTCATCTACTTCAATTACATCATGCTCCGCATACGAATCGAATGAGCTGCTTGTTTGTTGGTCTAAGTCAACACGATCCACGATAAAGATCGTTTTTTGTAAGGACGGAATTTGAAGTAAATTGCGTGCTACTTTGTACGATGTTAATGTTTTCCCTGAACCAGTTGTATGCCATACATAGCCTGATTCTTGTTGTCTTGAAGCCTCTTTCACCGCTTCAATCGCATGGATTTGATACGGACGAAGTAAAATCAACGCCTTTTTCGCACTATCAATGACCGTATATTGCGTCACCATTTTGTGTGCCTGCGGAATTGAGAGAACATCTTTAGCAAAATCCAAGTAATTATTGACCGGCTGGTTATCACGATCTATCCATTTACTTAAAAACTGTTCGTTCAACTTCTCATCACGAGCTGTCGCAATATAACGGGTATCTGTACCATTCGATACGACAAACATCTGTACAGTCGAGAAGATACCTGTAAATTTATCTTCTTTTAGATACTTTTTAATTTGGCGAAAGCCTTCCATGTAGGAGTGCTTTCGGTTTTTTAGTTCAATATGAATCATCGGTAACCCATTAATCAATAACGTCACATCAAAGCGTCGTTCTTGATCTTCTTTTGTACGTTTATTGCTTTGATATTGATTAATCACTTCATAAGAGGACATACCGCCCGCTATATCAGCACGATTTAATACTTTCAAACGAATTGTGCCGAGTGCGGCATCTTCTCGCTGCACTTGCACTTTAGCGATGCCATTTTCACCTGCTAACCATTTAGCTGCTTCATAGAAATTCACGAAATGAAGCTGTTCTTTAATTTGACGGAATTCTTGTTCCGTCAGGGGAACTTCATTCAGTACATCTTTATTATTGTTCTCGAGTTTGTTTTTAAAATTTTGCCACAACTCATCTTCCGTATGTAAATCCCCACGATACGTCCATTGAGATTCACCACTTACTAGTTGTTGAATTAAACTATCTTCAAGTTCTGATTCAGGTACAAAAAAAAGAACCATACGCTCACCTCATTTCTATTAAAATATTAAACGAACATGCGCTGTAATAATGCTTTTTTCAGTTGCTGGTAATCTTCGAGCTTTTTCTGATGAAGGGCGATTGTATCATCTAGTTGTTTTAAGTAATCGCCGATTCTTTGTTGCTCTTCGAGAGATTTAGGTACTGAAACGTTTAAGTTAATAAAGTCTCTTTTGTTGAGGACTCTGTTTCTTCCTGCACCTCCAGGAGAAATTAAATCTAATTTCTTTCTGAAGTTTTCTTTTGAAACTAATTGATGAATAAAATTAATATCGGATTTATCAATAATAAACGTTGGGAATCTATGAGATACCAATAAGCCCTCATCTTCTTTTTTTGCTACAGCTATAGCATGTTCCCATGCAAATGTAATATTTACAACTAAATCATTTTCTTTTATTACATATAACTTATCCATAGAAATAGTTGATGGATCTTCTACTCTTTGATGAAATGTCCCCTTAGCATGGGATCTGACGGATAATCTTTTGTAAGATTCCGTAGGCTTAGGCACTTCTCTAACAACAGGTGTGACTAAACTATTTATCTTTTGATTTACCCAATTCCCACTAAACCCATCAAAACGAACTTTCGGTACACATTCGCCTTGTTGTGGGAACATTTTCTGCAGCATCGCTTTTTTGTATTGTTGCTGCTGTACGACTAGTTCTTGTTGCAAAACGATCGTATCGTCTAGCTGTTTGAAAAATGCTCCAATTTTTTGCTGTTCAAATAATTTAGGTAGAAAAACATTAATTAATTTTAAAGAATCTTGATTAATATTAGTATTAGCACTAGTTGTTGCTTTTTTCATTATTTGACTACGTATACTACTTGATGAGAAAATAAATCTTTTGAATTTATTATCTATATCTTTTTCAGCTCTGAATCGAATTAAAAACCCTGAATAAGTCGCATTAGGAATAGTTTTTTCAATAACAGCAGCTTCACCGACTCCTTCTGGTTTAACAGAAGATCTTATAAATAACATATCTCCTGATTTTAGAGAATAATCTTCTCTTTGATTAGAAGAACTGTTCACCAATCCTAAATTTGATGAATTAACTACGTTATTACCAAAAACATCTTGAAGATTTACAAATGGAAGCCCCTTACCCATGTCCTCCTTATCCATATTCATTCCATTCTTAAATGTTCCTAGTTGTCCTAATTGAAATTTTTCGAAATTCTCACAAAATCCTTTAAACCTTAATTCAGGTATATATTTACTCATTCTTCCCACCACCAAACCCAAATGCTTGAATAAATCGTTGAAGTTCTTTGTTAGCATCTTCGTTCGTACCTTCCAATTCTTTCAACATCGCCAATAGATTTTGTTCAGCTTGTTGTAGTTCTTGTTGTGTTTGTTGCATTGCACCTGATAGCTCAACAAGTGAAATTTCTTCCTTTTCCTCAAATGTGTCCACATAGCGAGGGATATTTAAGTTGTAATCATTTTTAATGATTTCATCAAAAGAAGCGACTTGTGCGTATTTTTCAATATTTTCACGTTGAATATACGTTTCAAGCATTTTGTCGATATGTTCATCTGTTAAGATATTTTGATTTTTACCTTTTACAAAATCGTTTGATGCATCGATAAATAGTACATCTTTTGATGAACGATTTTTCTTTAAGATAATAACAGTCGTTGGGATAGTTGTATTAAAGAAAATGTTCGATGGTAGCCCGATCACCGTATCGATTGAGCCATTATCTAATAAGATTTTACGAATCTTGCCTTCTGTATTCCCTCTAAATAAAACACCATGTGGCAATACAATAGCCATCACACCACTGTCTTTCAAGTGATAGAAGCCATGTAGTAAGAAAGCAAAGTCTGCTTTCGATTTCGGAGCAAGTACACCGTACATTGAAAAGCGCGGGTCATCTAAAAAGCCCTTTTCTGCAGTCCAGTTAGCCGAATAGGGTGGATTCATTAATACACCATCAAAGTTTGTTGGTTCATCAATAGGCCAGTCCTGGTCCAATGTATCCGCATTGTTTAAATGTTGATTGGCTGTATCTACACCATGCAAAATCATGTTCATTCGAGCCAAGTTATATGTAGACGTATTTAGCTCTTGTCCGAAGTATGAAATCGTTCCGGATTCATTCGAGTATTTTTTCACGTTTAATAGGAGTGAACCTGATCCCATTGTTGGGTCATACACAGAGAAACCTTTTTGATTTTCTTTGTCATGTAAGACGATTCTTGTCATAAGCGTTGAAATGGCTTGTGGCGTATAGAATTCGCCTGCCTTCTTACCTGAATCCGATGCAAATTGACCGATTAAATATTCATAGGCATCCCCTAGCATGTCACCGTCATGTCCTGCAACATTTAATACAGATAATTCTTTCATCACTTCAGCAATCGTATGATTTTGTTTTTGTGGTGTTGAACCTAGTTTTTTCGAGTATAGATCGACATCTTCAAATAGATTTTCAAACGTTTCACTCGACTGCTCGATATTGCGGAAACCTTGTGCCAAATCTTCTAATTGGAATAGCCCTTTGTGGATATTTATAACAAGTGCTGTAAATGTTAAATTAGGTTCAAGCGTATAAGAAAAGTCATATTGTAATTCGCTAAGTAAATCGACTTTCACATCTTCATCATTATACGCTTCTTCATAATTTTTTTGTGCGACTTCTAGGTCGGGTGTTGCTTCTTCTAGTAACGATGTAGCATGAATAAGCATCTTATCTGATAGGTATTTATAGAAAACTAATCCTAATAGGTAACTTTTGTATTCATTTGCGTCCATTTTCGAACGTAAAATATCAGCTGAATTCCATAATGCTTGGTATAATGTTTTCGAGTTGTTTTGTTCCATTTCTTCCACTCCTGATAAATTAGTTGTTTTCTATATCTGATTTTTGAATTAATTTCAAAACCAGCATTTGATAAAATAATAATCAAAGTACTTGAACTTTTGTTGGTTTTTCAAAATCTAACTTTGCTATTGCCATGTTGTTTTCTCTTGATCGGTGATATCCCAATCTTTTATATCAATTAATCCTAAAATTTTAAATTAACCGTGATGTTCATTTTTATAACCCTGTCTCGTATTCCTTTACTCTCCGGTAAAAAGTACGATGTTTCATATTCACCCTTTGCATAGCTGCGACGGCTGTGATCTCTCCAGATTTCCACTCCTGGTAAACCTGAATGAAATCCTCATCGATTACAATCTTAGGACGACCAAATTTTACTCCATCTGCTTTAGCCACTTCTATTCCTTCAGCTTGGCGCTGTCGGTTCTTCTTTCGCTCTTGCTCAGCCACGTAAGCTAGTAGACTTAAGAACTGATCTTCCATTACTTTACCAAAGTCGCCCATGACCCGAAAGCTCTGAGAATTAAATAGCGTCTCATTATCCAAGCAGATAATATCCGCATTTAGCTCGCGAGTAATATATTTCCATTCCTTCATAATTCCATCATAGTCTCTTCCAAGACGATCCAATGCATCGATGTAAACTAAATCCCCTTCTCGGATCATCTGACGCATAACCTGATATTGCGGTCGATTAAAATCCTTGCCACTCAATTTGTCTACAAATATAAAACGTTCCTCAATACCTAATTCCCGAAACTTGATAAGCTGTCGTGTTTCATTTTGATCTTTTGCGGAAACACGTCCGTATGCTAACTTCAAAGTGTCTCCCTCCTATTTTTTTGTGCCAAAAATTAAAGGTTCACTCATGGCACATGCCTAATACCATTTTAGGGCATTTTGGCACAATAAAACAAGGCATTTTTGCTAATGCCTAAAAGCATGCTTTTAGGCACAATCGAATAGGAGGGGGCGACTAGCCTCCGACATCTCGCACCACCGTTCGTACCGTTCGGTATACAGCGGTTCATGGCATATTCCGTAATGAGTTATATCTTGTTTGATTCGTTTGCTGTTTGCTGTGCGTTAATTCTTCACGGAACGAAAAAAGGAGCCTCCGGTAGCCCCTTAAATCATTAATCTATTTAAAAATCATTTTCATCTAAAACAAAAACATTACCTTCTTTATTGGATATTATTTACTCCATTTATGAAATAATCATAGTCACTACGAGCATATGAAAAAATAACTTTCATCGAAGCTATAGACCCTACCCCATCTATAGCACTAAACGGATATCCAGTAGATTCTTTTTTAGCATTCTCCGCGTTTTCTTTCAATGTTGGTAAGAGTTCCTTCATTTGATTTGTACCTGTTATATATTCTCCAACTGCTTTAATTAAACGTGTATGTAAGTCAATAATTATGGGGTTTCCATCAAAGTTTGAAGATACTTTTTGCAATTCTTGCTCAATAAGATCCAACTCTTGTAATTGTTCTTCTAAATCCTGATTAGAGATGGTTTCAACTGAATTATCAGTATTTAAAATGTAAACAAACCGATCGACTGGTGAACTGACTGCATCAATATAACCACTTATTTCCTTATTCGCTAATTCTGTATGGTAACTTTCTTCAGATTGTTCTAACAACAATTTACCATCTTCATCTTGCGGTTTCTCAATTAACGCATTCTTAAAATGAGAAACTGCTTCTTCGTACTCCTCACCTTTAAGAGCAGATTTTCCTTTTTTCATAGAAGAATCATAAGCACTACAACTTGATAATATGAAAATACATAAAAATGCTAGACATGTAATTCGATACAATCTGAACAAACAAAAACCTCTCCTCTGCCTCGCGTAGTATTGAAACAATCTTCTAATTCACAAGCAGTAACACTTCCAGCAAATCCGCAATCTAAGTTATTGCACTTGCTAGAACCATCCTCAGACCAATTAACCATTAACTCCTTTGTTTCACATTCGGGACAATAGTATAAATGATCATCAACTACACCTGTAAGAAATAAATCTCCCATAAAATTTCCCCCTTTAAAATAAAAGGGTAGACCCTAATTTCCCTAGGTCTACCCTCATCGATGCTTTTGGATTATAAAAGTATTCTAGCAAATAAACTACAATTGGTAAATAGTATATGACAAGTAATCCATCATTACTCATATCATCAATTTACTTCTTACAGATGGAAAGATTGAAACATTATTTCAGAAGATTCTCATTATTATTTTTAAAATGTTACACTTCAGCTTCTATAATATCTTCAAACTTGATCCACTCCCAGTCATTTTCAAAACACAACTTAACCTCCCTACGAAATGTGTTAACTATATTTACAATCCCACTTAGTTCTCTATTTTCAAAGTTACCAAACACCTGGAGTGTGACCGTTACATGCTCACGAACTGATTCAGCAATTGCCTGTTCAACTATCTCCCACTGTTGTTCGTCCAAGATTGGCTTCACACGTCGATTTGATTCATATTCTTGTCTTAAAATAGCCGCCCTATGTTCTGGGATAATCATACGTGATGATTCATATAGACCATTACCCTCAAGTTTCTTCCCCATACTGATGCCTCCTGTGCATTTCTGTTGTTGCCATGCCAAGACATTATCTAGGTGAAAGGCGCTAGGAAATGTTTCCCTTCTGATCCATCGAGATAATTTCAACATTTCACCAATATGATTCTCTGACATGACAACCCCCAATAAGAACATATGTTTTTATTATACAAAAACATATGTTCTTATTTCAAGCTCTATCATATTCCATAAAAAACACTATGTTCTGTTACTAAACTTTGGTGTTATGCCCTGTATCCTTATCTTAGTCACTATTATCATAGTGAAATAGTCTCATATGACATAACAAATAGCATTTTATTTTAACATAATTATCATATTTTATTATATATTGCCGAAATTTGTAATTAGATATATTATTATTTTAGGGATATTTTCCCTATTATAATAATGAAAGGAAGATAGAATTGAAATTAAAAATGAAGAAAACAGCACTTATTGGTTCGGCACTTGTTTTGTTATTAACATTTTCAGCAGGAGCGTCAGCAGCAACAACATTAGAGCGCATTCAAGCGAATTTGAATCATGGGATATCCTTCTTGTTGGACGGGGAAACATGGACTCCAAAAGATCCGAATGGAAATAAGTTAACTCCTATAAGTTACAAAGGTACTACATACGTCCCACTAAAATCTGTAGCAGAAGCAGCTGGAGTCGATGTTGAATATGAGGCAGCAAAACAACAAATTTCATTAAATACGAAAACGTCTAGCACTACTATAAGTACTGGTGAAAGAGTTCCGTTTAGCGTAGACAATGTATCCCACTTTTTAATTGATTTAGATAAGAGTGGTATAACAAGAAATAGGGCTGAGTTACTCTTCGGAGAAGTACAGTATGAAACAGCGTTTACAGTTACCAAAGTAAATGTTGCTGGTGCAGATTTTGGCTTTAATGTAAAAAAAGGAACAAAACGTATAGGAGTTTTAATAGGTTATCATGCAAATGAAGAAGATTTGGATTTTAAAAGAACGGCAAGATACAGCATTATGGATTCAAAAGGGCAATCATTAGCAGCAGGAAGTATAACAGATGGTGCTGTAGTATCTAATGAAATTGTGATCCCAAATAACGAAACAGTGTTCACTGTGAATTTTGAATCTGGTGCAACTAGCTCTACTGGTACGGGTTATATGATTTGGGATGAAAGTTGGTTGGAGTTTTAATTAACCTAAGCACCTTCGGGTGCTTTTTTTAAACATTCACGTGATTCATGAAGACAGTACATGTTTAAACGTGGAAGGAGTAAATCCTTATAACCTATCGGAGGTGTAGGAACTGAATAATCAAATGGCAATAGAAAAAGCAGTGGCAAATAAGGAAACCGTTACTATTAGATTATTTACTCGCGAGGTAATAACTGGAGTAGCTGTAAAATCAACAGACCCTACACGCGTTAAGATACGAGTGACCGAAGGACCAGTATGGATTCCATACTCTGATATAGATAAGGTATCAAGAGTGATAAATTTATATAAATAGCTAAGCTTACTTTTAGACCTTTCATTAATCCCCTACTCTATGACGACTTAGATTATCAAAAAAACTCTAATCCCCTCTTTTAACATGAGGAGATTAGAGTTTAAGATCGAAAAGTCGGCCTTTTTTTGAAGCGATCTATTATTCAGTCTCAAGTTCAAAAGAACACCGCGTTCATGCATCCCCTACTCCTATTAATTTATTCCAAACCATTAAGGATATATCCCATTTTCCGAAAAATTCGTCTTCACTAAGTACATGGTCATATATAGGTTTTAAAAAGATATTAATGATTTCCATCACTTCTATAAAAGAGAGTTCTTCTTCAAGCTTTAAATTACTCATAAAGTTTTTCCACATCATATTTCTTTTGCTGTTGCTATAAAAATCCGGCGTAAATATAACATGTTCTCGTTCTACATTTGTCATTCTCTGTTGGAATGTTTCAAATACAGCTTCATACAGTGTTCTGCCGTCAAATTCAACCGAACGCGCTAATGTATAAATATCATAAAAATCCTTCATGCGACTATTGTTTTCAGATAAAGAAATCATTGCCTCAAATTTCTCTGATACTACTGAATCATTTGAATAAACGAGGATCTCTGGCATATTCATCTCTAGTAAAGTGGGAAATTCAATGGTTCTCGGACTTGGAATTACAACATCCCCAAATCCAATATCTAGTTGGAGCATTTCTTTCATATTAGCTAATGTACAAGGGATTTTAATTCTAACCCCTTCATAATCTGCATCTTCTTTGATAATTTGAGCTGTTATTTTATCTGTATGAAAGACAATTCCATCTTCTTCATCTGTTGTAATTTCGCAAATTGAAGTGATGATTTTCACCATAGCATCTGCATCATTCCGTAATCTCTTTCCGGAAAAGTCCATGTCCCTAGTTGGTCGCGACTTAAACTTAGTAACGGAATACAAATATAATCCACCTTTCAGTATAAGATTTTCCTTATAAGATGAAAGGGATAATCTTTGTAGAAAGCGCTCTTGGAAATATAAAATCGTAATAACATTAAATGCTTTCCCATTAGCTCTAGATAGGTTTTTCAACCTTTCAATTATAGATGCTGCCACATTTTTGACCATCTTATAGCACCTCGAAATAGTTATTAAGGATATTTTTCACCCTCATCTTATCAGCGTATTTCAGCATCCTCGAGTAATTTTTATTTTTACTGTTGGAGTAGTTTTTGAGCGCCTCTTTTACTACATTTGAATCTAGTTTATTTCTATATTTTACGATATCACATATAGTTCTTTCACGGTCGTAAACTTTAACTATGTGGCCATCCTTTTCGTGCTCCTCTATACCTGCCTGAAAAGTATCATTGTCAAAAGAGAATATTTTTATTGGTGGATAGTTAGGTAGAGATGGTTTTCTGTCTGTTCTCGGTATAGCAAAGTTATATTCACCTGGAGTGTATGTGCTTAGATCATGGAATGCTAGTGCAGAATATAGGCACAGCACTCCCTTAGGAACCAGAAGTGAAGCTTCAATAAGTTCGTCTAGAACAATATCATTATCTATTAAACTGTAAAGACCTCGCTTTAGCTTTATAATAACCCCTTGCTCCTCAAATTTTTTAAGCATATATATAGAAATGTTATTTTTCAGTAGCTCTTGAGTTGTAGCGACACCGTTAGTGTGGGCAAAAAGGTTTCTGATTCTTTGCTTAATTTTTTTTTCATATTCATTCCCAGAAGTTATACTCGTTATATTTTCAATCATGTCTTTGCTGCTATTTATATCTTGTTTCTTTATCAGTGTAAAGAATTGGTCTTCATCAACCCCAAGTTTTATGATTGTATCGTGAAGAAGCTTAGACTTTTCCATTATAGATCTCCACCACCTTATTCAATAATTGTATTCACTTTTCAATAAGTGTTGACTATTAAGTTAAATTATACACCACAGTCTAATATATTTTCAATTAAACGTAATCATTTATTGACATCTGTATATATTAAACTCGAAAAGTTAAACGTAGACAGGGTACATTATGATTTGTAATAAGTCCGTCCGATCATACGATATATGTTCAAACCATTTTCTAATCCATTAGTCACTGATATTTTTAAGAATGACTACGAAAGAGCCTTTCTGTATATTTCAACAGCAAGCACCGTTATCACCCCTATATAAATACGATCCTGATATCCAGCCCAGCCTATCTCAGCTACAACGTCCTCTCATTGCGCCACCAACTCTATCCAATCAATAAAATTCGTTAAGCTAAACAAAGGGAGCAGACCTAAGTCTTTCCCAGGTCTGCCCCCACCGATAATTTTGAATTAGAACCTATCTTAACATAACTGACGTTATCTGCTAAATGATGAATTATCATTCCATTAAGATGCGATCCTCAAACTCCCTAAATATCCTAATTAGGACTTCTTATGTCAACGATCCAATTCAGGACTAGATTTAGACTTTAGAAATGGATCCACATTAGATTTATCTTTATCACCCGACCGTTCCACAGACGTAGCCGCGACTTCTTTATCAGACCCAGCAACGGCTCTCTCTTCCACTTTGTCCAATGGCTTCAGTTGAGTGATTTCTTGAATCCGATCTTTATTTAAATGATCGATCTCACGAATGATATGATTTGATACTTTCTGAATTTCTCCAAGCGCTTGTTTTGCCAGTTTTAAGTCTTTCGCCCAGGTTGCGATGTAGCCGGCACTATAAGCTTCCGTATCAAGCCCGTAATACTTTGTAACCATGAAAGCCGTGGCTTCAGCCTGTGCCTCCTTATGCTCTCTTGGTAGATCCTTCATAGGGCTGTCCATTCGATGAAGCTGTGAATGTGCATATTCGTGTACCAACGTTTTAAATTTCATTGTTGAATTTTCTATAGCCGGGTTGATTGAGATCGCATGGTTTACTCGGTCGTAATAGCCACGTACATTCGGCTGGTCCTTAAAGTCATCTGCGCTTTCTCTTACATCCATCTTTTGGCCAAGATGATCGGAAAGCTGCCGATACATCTTTGCGGCTCCAGCGTTATCTTGTATATCGTCTCGAATGATTTGCCGGATGTTAACCAATTCTTTACCTTGCGTCTGACTGACATCAAACACATTGACCGCTTTAAAACCGGTTAGCATTTCTCTCTTTTCAGTAACTTCTCTGCCTTGAGCATCCAGCTGTGGGCGCTGTGTAACAGGATCTAATTTCGTCATTTCTACTTTTTGGATCGTAGGTGCAAAAATTTTAATGGCCGTTTCACCTTTTTGTACTTGCCGCCCTAGATCCTTCCAGGCATTAAAACCTTGAACCATCGACGACTCCGGTTTTTGAGAATATATCATGATAACGTTATTTAAGCTGTATTTCGGAAATTTAGATGCCACTTCCAAATACCGTTGAAATTCGTCATTGCGAAAGATTCTCTCTAGGGCCTGGTCAACCTGCTTTTGCACCTGGGCCATTTTCGCTTCATAATCGCTAGATTGGGGAAACGTCATTCGTAATCACCTTCTCTCACATATAGAGGTTCATACAATTTGGTCCCGTTTTCTATGGTCTCCAGATAGGCTATTTCTTCATATTCAATGAGATCACCATCAGGAACCTCTTCATATAGAAGATAAGCTTCAGGTTTAACCTGATAGATGGGCTTCTCACTTCCTACAATTTCAAAATACTGATAGAACATGCTTCTTCGCCTCTCCTTATGAGAAAATAAATTCTATCTTTCCATCTTTTAAGAGTAGAGCTGCTTCAAATCGCTTTTTATTTTTGCTTACAAATCCCTTAATGTTACCCGTTTTCCCCTTTTCGCATAACTGCTTAATTTGATTTGGGGTTAACTTTTTGCCTAGCAGCTCCTTATTAAAAGATACTTTGCAGCCGTTTTTGTACTCGCTACATCCGTAAAACTTCCCTCTGTCCGTTATGTATCCTTTCCCACAGAGGCATTTACAAATAGACTCAGTTTGCTCTATAGTCGTAATCTGTGCATCTACGTTCAACTGCCCCATATCAACGGCTACTTGTTCCAGCAACTTATGACATAGCTTCTTGGTATTCTCGATGAACACGCTGCCTTGTTTGTTCCCTCTGCCGATCTCCTTCAGGAACATTTCCCATTGGGCCGTCATTTCCGGTTTGGATAGAATCGTTCCCTTTACAGCTTCACATAAGACTTCGCCTTTGGGGGTTACATACACCAGATTCTTCTTAACCAGGATAAATTCTCGCTGCATAAGCGTTTCAATAATTCCGGATCTTGTTGCTTCCGTTCCAAGCCCTTCACTTTCATTCAAAACTTCGCGCATCTCCTTATCTTCGACGTGACGACCAGCGTGGGCCATGAGTGTGATAAGCTGCCCTTGTGTATATGGCTTCGGCGGCTGCGTTATTCCGTCCTTCACGCTTACAATACCCGTGGCCGGATCACCGTTGTTGACGCGAGGTAAAGCTTTGTCCTCATTTGTTTCATCAGTGTCTTGCGGATCGTTATGATAAAGGAGCTTCCATCCGATAGACTTTTCCGTTTTGCCTACTGTGATAAAATCCACATCACCAACCGCCGTTGTAATGACCGTTTCCTCATAGATGTAATCAGGTAGAAACATAGCTAAGGCACTTTTCACGATTTCATCATACGTAGCCTTTTCCATCTCGGTAAAATCAAGAGTAGAACCCGGAATTTTCTCGGTTGGAATGATGGCATAGTGGTCACTGACCTTATCGGGATTCACAAAACGTTTAGACGATTCCAGTGTATGCGGCTGAAAGGCAATACCGATAAGTTGCTGATAATCGTTCAAATGAGCTTTGAGATACGAAAATTCTTCTTCGGTAATATGCTGAGAGTCAGATCTAGGATAAGAAACAAATCCTTTTTCATACAAAGACTGAACCGTATTTAATACATCTGTAGGGCTGTACTTCTTTTTTTTATTTAGTAAAGCTTGTAAACCGGACAAATTGTGTAGTGTTGGCGGATGCATGCGCTTCTCATTCACTTCTACCAGCTTGACGACACCCTCGTATGAAGCCTTCCCTGGAGTAATGTGAGGACGAACCGTTTCATACAGCTTTTCCTTTGTTAGATAGCGCTCCTTGAACTTGCCCGTGTACTTGCCAGTAGTAACCGAAAATTCAGCCATCAGTTCACAAAATGGTTCCGGCTTATAATCATTGATATCACATTGTCGATTATAAATTAGAGTAAGAACCGGCGTTTGTACTCTCCCAACACTGAACACCTCTTTAAAACCCTTGCGCTGTAAGTGAAGCGTGTACAGTCGACTTGCATTAAGTCCAATCAGCCAATCTGATATTTGCCGGGCCTGAGCTTCATGGAAGAGGTTTATTGTTTCTGATCCGTCTCGAACCTCGGCAAATCCTTTGATAATAGCATTTTCGGTCAAGGATGAAGTCCATAAGCGTTTAATTGGTTTATGGCTACATCCTGCCATCATGATAAGCAACCGGGCAATGTTCTCCCCCTCGCGTGCAGGGTCAGTCCCAATAATAATTTGATCGGCTTCCTTCAATAAATCTTTGACGATTTTGAACTGAGCAGCTTTATCCTTTGAAACTTTATATTCAAATTTCTCTGGAATAATTGGCAAACTATCCATCCTCCATTTTTTCCAGGATTCATGGTATTCGTCTGGATTCTTCAGCTCTACTAAATGTCCGATCGCCCAAGTAACCTTCGCACCATCCGGAAACTCCTTGCAAGGATGAATGAACAGAAAACCTTTCCCCTTAGTATGGGGAAAAGGCGCAGCCAACTTACGAGCTTGGTCAGGTTTTTCGGCTAATACGATGATCATTACATCACCTTCCGTTTCTTCACATTGGTAAATCGTCTGGGTCGTCCTCTGTCCCTGGTCCTTCTTGCTCGTCCTTCGTTGCAGTTTCTTCTTCCGTTAGCTCCTGAATCACTTCTCTTAATGCTTCAGCATCCGGGTCATCTTCACCAATTCTATTCAGTGCTTCCTCAATTAGGTGGAATGCTGCTTGTACTTCTTCATCGCTAAGGGAATCTTCAGGATCAGGATCATCAGTATTTTCAAAGTGGTCCCCTTCATCGCTATTATTTAAATCGTCCGAAAAATTACCTAAGAGCATACTTAATTCTTCTTCTGTTAACCCTTCCCCATATTCAAACTCCTGTATCTCTTCATCCATAAGGTTTTCATCTTCGGAAATCTGCTCCATTTCCTCTTCTAAAGCCATCATTTCAGCTTCTAATCCCTGGTCGTAATGATCATCTTCAAATACATTTCCATCCTTAAAAGGTGATATATTGGCTTCTGCATACTCCTGAACATCCATTTCATAATTAACCCCGAAAAATTTAAGGAATCTCTCCCTAGAATCTCTCTCATAGTTTGGCTTTCGGTCTTTACTAAACAAAAATTCGCCATATATTTTATATTGATATGACTTTTCCAGCTTTAATGGGAAATAGCCGTTTACAAAAAGGTAGCATATCGCAGGGTTCACATTAAGCAGCTCACCTTGCGTAATCAAAGGTCGCTTTACATACTGTTCAGAGACGCTCTTAGATGCATTTTTATCCCCGATAGAGGTACTCTTCTGCTTGTGTTTAATCGTTGTTTCACCGGCTACGTCACTAAAATATTTGGCCGTCTTGGTATCCTTGGTCCGTAAAAACAGCGTAGTGTCATGGTTATTGATTATGGAGCGTGCTATGTCCGGTCCGTACATCCGTTTATCTTCTAACTGCCCAATATCTTGTATTACCGTGTGCATGGACATACCTAGTCCGCGGCAAGTCGCCAGTATATTCGGATAACCATTTATTTTTCCGATATTTGCAAATTCATCAAGCAGATATATAGAATCAATGGGCAGCCTTGAATTATTTTCATCGGCAATGTCATAGAAGGTGTCGATCAATTGTTCAAAAAAGGTCGCTGTCAATTGTTTGAATGGGTTATTTTTCATGCGTACCTTGATATACAATATCGTTTTTTCTTTTTGAAGATCTCGAAAGTTAAATTCGCTTTTCGTCGTGAACTTGGCAATTTTTCGCATTGCAAAAATCCCAATCTGTTGTGCAAGGGTAGACATGATTCCTGTCCTTGTATTTCCTGCACTCATATTGGCTAGAGTAAACATGTCATATGCTGGATGATCTGCTGGCATATCCTCAAGTAAGGTGTCCAAATACTCTTCATCTTTACCCGATTTTGCGGTGAATTGAACAACATGAGTCATGGTCGCAGTCTTTCCATACTCCGTTTTGATGTAAAGGATAATGGCCGCGAAGTACCCAATTGCCGATTCTGACCAAAAGTCCCGTTTCCCATCATCTACTGCATTTGAAGCAATAGTGTTCGCAACTGCACGAGCATCTTCATCGTCTTTGACATAATCCAGTGGATTGTAACCAACCTCTTCTGAAAAATTAACAAAATCAATCTGATATACGATGTATCCTTGATCTCTTTTGAGTTGGTGAGTCGCTTCGTAAATTTCTCCTTTGGGGTCGGTCACTATAATCGTTTCCTCAATATGATTCAGCATATTCGGGAATACATACGCCTGCCCTTTACCCGATCCGGAAGATCCGATAACCAGAACATTCCGATTATCAACATTTGTGCCTTTCGGCATGATTATTAATTCCTTTTTGTTTGGTACTTTACCTAAAATAATTCCGGGCTCTATCTTAAAAGCACTGATAGGATCTTTACTGTATGAATTTTTCTTTGAAAAGGTTTTTCCATTCACCACATCTGAAGGTTGCCCCCACTTAGACGTACCGTGCAAACCGAAATCACTGGCGTCTATGAGTTTAGGTAGAATGATAGAAGTACGCATGGAGTACAACAGCGCACCTAACATCACAAAGGGCACTAGCGAGAAAATAACCTTTAAGTTCTCTTGTGAATACGCAAATGGGATAACCTTCATGGGCTCTAATATAAGT
The DNA here is from genome assembly GCF_001857945.1 of Paenibacillus crassostreae. NCBI lineage: Bacteria > Bacillati > Bacillota > Bacilli > Caryophanales > Paenibacillaceae > Paenibacillus > Paenibacillus crassostreae. Next base: position 19,147 of record NZ_CP017773.1, on the reverse strand, counting down.
TGAGTGATGTCACCACCAGGGCCGACAAAATAAAACCCAACCATCAACAAATATGAAAAAATAATAGCTAGAAGGAAGCTAACAAATATGGGCTTCCATGCCTTCTTTTTCAACTCCATCATTCCTCCTTAATGATCCAGCTCTTGCCCCCTGTATCTTCTACGCTGTCTTTTCTCGGTAGGATCTTTTCCGTGTTTTTTGTTTTCATTGGCATGCTGTGCTTGCTCCAAAGCTTGGAATAATCCTGAAGCTATACTTTGTGAATATTGGTATTCCACTTTTTGTTCTGGCGTACTAGAATCACTCATATTTACAGGCGATTGATCTGAGTTGTATTTTTTATATTTCTCATATATTTGTTCAAGATCAACATCAACTTTATCTGTACTTAATCCTTTTTCTTGCCGATCATGAAGCTGTAACAACACTTCAACGTCAGTTATATATTCGATTTGATCAGAATAATGTTGCTGTAAAGAAGCGCGCAATAATTGAACATTACCTACTAGATCCTTTTCGTGCTTTTCTTTTTGCAGCGCATATTGCTCTAATTTCCGACTCGATTCATAAGCAATATCAAAGTTTTGCCCTTTCAAAGCTTCCAAACGATCCTTTGTTTGCTTCTGAATAGCACGGTTTAGAATGAATATACTTTTGGATATGTTTTGCGTTTGTTCAACAATAGTTGGTGATTTTTTAAGAATTTCATTTTCAATAGAATGCGAATAATTTTGTATCTCTTTTTCAGGAAGAACCTTACCCGTATCCTTAAAATATTGAACAGCATAATACATATCTTCCGTTGAATACTTAACTTCAGATTCATACAATAACGAAAATTCTTGATGTGTGAAATTACTTTGCAGGTTCAACACATGTTTCGATTTTTCTAATAAAACTTGATGCTTATTCACATCTTCATGAAGTTTTTGCTCATGAAGCTTTATACTAGAAATTTTCTCTTTCATTTGCTGTGTGAAATTAGAAGGATTAAATCCATACTTCAACACCTGCTTTTGATCGATTTGATAAGCTTTATATGCCTTATGAAGAAGATTTTTCTCCGCTAGTATTCGTGTTTTTTCATTATCTATTTTTTTCTTCCAATTCCCATTTTCAATATCATCAGTTACATTTCGAGCAACTATGAAATCCACATATGATTTGGATCTTTGAGCAACCATTTTTAAAGAAGCTTTATCTGACTCACTTAAATTATGATTTGATCGGATAGCAGCCAATTTTTCAGTAATGCTTTTCTCTTCCTTATATTCAGCAAGAGACACGATCCTTTGTCTTTTCAACTTCGAAAGAGCATCAATTTCAGAGTTAAGTTGTCTTATTTCTGCATTCACTTTTCCATAAAAGGTCACTGGTTCATAAGGAACATTATTTCTCAAACTTGTATTCTTGACTTGCATTTCATATTGATAAGCTGTTCTTTCTAACCGAACATTAGGCAATCTATCTAATCCCTGCTTTTGATAACTTTCATGTGAAACCTTATCATCAATTCCCCTATCCTTTAGTTTCTCGTTAATTTTATCAGCATAGTCTTTACGCCACTGAATAAGTGTCTCCTTCTCATTCCAATCGGTAAGATGAATGCTGACCTTTTTCATCACCCCATTTACTTCTTGATTAATTTTTTTTCGTTTATTTCCCCAAGATCCGTCTTCATTGAAAGGCCGCATGGTCAACATGATGTGTGCATGGGGGTTATCCTTTTTATCTCGGTGAATCGAAAGATCAGCCACCATACCTTTATCAGAAAAGTTTTCTTTACAAAAATCAATTAGTAACTGTTTTTGATCTTCATTGCTCAACTCCTTAGGTAAAGCAAGTCGAATCTCTCTAGCTAGCTGTGCATTTTTCTGTTTTTCAGCCTTCTCCACCTCGTTCCACAATCGTTCTCGATTGAGAACCCAATCCGGCGCAATCTTAGGTTTTAAGATATGACAATCTGGCGCAACCTTGCGCTTGCCATAGTTCTTAGTTAAACCGTCTCGCTCAGAATGAAGGGATTCACCGCTACGATAGGCAGCGGCCGCAACTGCGGAATGATTAGAACGATTCAAAATCTGCGAACTAAAATAAAAGTAACCCATACACACACCTCCCTTGATAGCCCCTGCGGGTTATTTGCCAAAGGCAAACTCCTTTCCCATAGGAAAGGTCATTCACGTAAAGTGAATGAAATCGAGCGAAGTCGAGACCCATTCCCTGCAAAGCAGGGGTATAAATGGGCACTCTCACTTTCCTTTCGTGACTAATTATACCACATTATTCCTTTTTTAATAGACATTTTTCCTAAATTACGGTAAAATTGGATCAATAAAGTATATTTTGCAGAGGAGGAAATGACGAATGGCAAAGATAAGTAAACTTGCTCAAGCGCAAAAAATAGAGGATCAAATTAAAGAGTTACGCGAAAAGCAAAAACAATTGGTTGAGAAAGCGCAAAAAGAAATAGGTGAGCATTTAATGGATTCGTGGGATGTTGAAGACATTGAACAAGCGAAGAAAATTATAGATAAGTTTCAGACCGAAGCAAAAGCTCTCTTTAAAAAAGAAAATGGATCCAACCCAAATAATCCCCAACCATCCATTACAAATAACCCTCCATCAGTATCTGATAATAGCTGAAGATGGATGACGGTGAGATTAAGAAAACGCCCTTATCCGACATTGATAAAAAAATAGATCAACTTAAAGAAAGAAAACAACAATTAATTAGATTCCACTCCGAAAATGAAAGAAAGCAAAGAGCGAATCGCTTAATACAAACCGGTGCTCTGGCAGAAAAATATTTTGGTATTGAACATTTAAGCATCGATCAAAGAGAAGAATTGTTTAAAATATTCTCGGATTTCATCTCTAAGAACACGCCAACTAAATTCAAAAGTCAGGGGGAACACACTAATTAACCCAAACAATTCTAAAGGAGGGATTTAGAATGGATGCAAGGGATCATTTAAACAATAATCTCATTGAAATTATAGAAGAATTAGCAAGCAAAAGAAGAAAATCAATCCTCGAATCAGAACGTTCAACCAACCAAAATAATCAGAAAGTTGTCCCTACCACCCCCAATCTAGGAGATCGTACGATTAACAGTGCAGAAAAGGATAATGAGACTATTCAAAATCCAAATTCTTTAAGAAGTTTATTAGCTGCTCGTCACAATTTAGAATCTCTAAGAGCGCGACTTAACAAGTATCCAGAAAAAAACAAAATTGAATTAGAAAAGTTGGACAAGGTTGAAGTTAAACTGAATAGTAGTATTAACAAGACTCGAAAGAGGGAAGTTGCATTAGCAATTGATACTCTAAAGCGAGAACCACGGAGATATGTCTTAAAGTTAGCAGAGAGTAAAATACAAATAGAAGCATTGAAAAAGAAGTTTGAACTCAATCCACGTTTTTATAAAATGCATATAGAAAAACTCGAAAAGTTTGAAAAATCACTAGACAAGCGAATTGATCAATCACAAGTAAAAACTCTTCGTTCTGCAATAAACAATATTCAGAAGAATCCTCAAAAGTATCGTCATGAAATAGAAAGATATGATGAAATGGAAAAGACTCTGAATAAAGGTTTGAGTCAAAATAACTTACACCACGATAAGCAAAAAGATAAAGGAAATGACCATAATAAGAAACAAGAAAAAACAAGAAATGACTTGGAACTTTCACACTAACGGTTCCATGTTAACGACGTCCATTCACCTTAATCTCCTTAAGGTGAATGGATGTGTCCCGGCATCAACTTCCTCGACTTTTCTTCCGGGACCGAGGCGGCTTGTCTGCCAATGCGCGAACACATATCTGCGGCATCGTTCAACATGGATTTGCACAATTGCCACATCACTTTTCTGCTCATATGATCACGATAGTGGTAGCCTTCATACAGTCGTTATGAAGGTCCTTTTTTCGGGCAACTGCGCAACCAATCCAATGTGTTATACGATGCCCTGGGCTTCTTCGAAATACTTCTTGTTTATGTACTGTTAATTATTGTATCTATCTATTTTTTTTGAATTTTCTCGTTAGACTTCTACTATTTTCAAGGTCATGAAAACAAATCCTAGTATTAAGAATGTTATTGTTTTCCCAGTGAATCAAGCGACAAAAGACATGATCACCACAAATATCGGATAGAGAAGTCTCTTACAAATCTCCCTTACCTTTGTCGCCGTCACGTGATAATCTATCTTATTTGATTAAGCCCTACAAAAGGATTGATCTTCGATAAAGCTTTACAAGTAACTCTTTCTCCAAAATCCAACCTTTTGCTTTTTGTCTTTACTGAGTCCTTTCGTTACGAGAGTTTATTCTCTTTAATAAACTCTCTTAATTGCTGCTTTGTCCATAATCCCATGTGTTCTCCCCAACCTTTCTTATACTACTATTTTAATAGGTTTTGGAGTTTACACAATCTATTTTTGGACCTCTGTCAATAGACTGGACAGAAAAAGAAAGACTATATTAGGCGGGTAAGGACAAGAAATCTTCCATCTGCTGGGGAGTTTTATACCCAATAGCAGAATGAATGCGATTACGATTATAGCGACCTTCTATAAATTGGAATAGCCTTGTACGTGCATCTTCAAATGAAGTAAAGACCGTTCGATAGACCATCTCTTTCTTTAATATGGCATGGAAGCTTTCAATAGGAGCATTATCATAGGGACAACCCTTGGCCGAGAAGGACTGCCGTATTCCCGGTGCCTTGAGCTCTTCTCGATACTCATGACTCGTATATTGACTGCCTCGATCTGAATGGAGAATAACTCCCTCAGCAGGCTTTTGAGTAGACACAGCTTGATGCAATGCAGATAATACGCAGGCTTTATCCATCGTTTGACTGAAACACCAACCAATAATTTTATTTGTAGATAAGTCCATAATCGAAGCTAAATAACACCAACCCTTATTAAGGACGTGGATATAGGTGATGTCACTCACCCATTTTTCATTTCTCTTGCTTGCCTTAAAGTCTCGCTTCAGTAGGTTTTCGCCGCCATTATACACAGCATCGGATTTATACGGTCTATATTTTTTGACCACAACAGATCGAAGTCCTAGGCTTTTCATAATCCGTTGTACTCGTTTCTCACTTACTTTAAATGAGAGTTGTAGGTTAAGAAGTTCTTCTCTGATTTTAGGCGCTCCATAGACACCATCTTGTTCGTGATAGATCCGGATGATCTCTTGTCTCAACAGATTGTTTTCTTGCTTCAAGCGACCTTCAGGACGTTTTTGAGTACAGTAATAGTAGCTGCTACGTCCAATCCCTAGCACCTGACACAACTTACTTTTGCTATGTTTGTCAGACTGGGATACGGCAACATCCACAACCTCACGAACGCTTATCTTTTGGCGAATATGGTCATAGCTTTTTTTAGGATCTCGTTTTCCTCTTCAAGTTCTTTAATTCTGGATTTGAACTTTTTGACCTCTACGACGGAGATTTGTTCATTGTCTACATTAATTTCTTTACCTTCATTAATCCATTTGTAGAACGCCGTTTTACTTAGACCATATTCACTCATAATTTCGGATGCTGTTTTCCCTTTACGATGGAGTTCAACGATCATTGCTTTGAACTCATCACTATATCTTCCTTGCTTGGTTCCCATAGTTGGACACAACCTTTCAATATTATTTTAGCAGTCCTCCTTTTTGTGTCCACTACTTTATACTAGCTCCATTTACAGACTCTCTTATCCAATTCAAATTATTCATCAATAATAATTGCATATAATTCTAAAGGCACAATTAAATAAATCCAAAGGTTTAATTTAATGAAAATACTACTTATGACTTCATTTATCGACCCCATTTAGATACTTGATTGTTTCTTCAATGTAATCATCATCAAAGTTATTATAATCACTTAAAAATGCTCTTTCACTGCTAGAATCCCCTATACAAATCAATGTAGCTTCATTATAAAAATAATTTTTATTATACTCTTTTATAACTTCTCTTTCGTTTTTTGTATCTGCTATTGAAACTATTGTTTGAGTATCATTTGGTTTATGCTTTTCGATAAATTTCAATATTATATCTTTATTATCTATTTCGATATCTTCCTTGAAAATCGCATCGAGCATAAATGGAATTCGGTGAATATAACTTGTTGCTTTAATATATTTATTGAAAGCAAAATGATAAGCCATAACTGTCTTATGTAGTTCAACCCCTTGCAAGGGGAATGCAGTAATCTCGAACAAGTTATTGTATCTCCGTTCATTAAGATTATTTATCCCCATTTCTCTCAAATAAACTACGAATAAATTTGCAAATTCACTACCTTTTTTGTTGCGTTCTTTTAGAACTTCTTCTTCTGTTCCAAACTTCCTTAAATCCTCTTCAATTTTCTTCTTTTCCAATATAAGTTGTCCAATTTTTTTCTCACAATTCTCAATTAATTTCACATTTGCCTTGTTATCAATCCAACTGTTTAACGTAATACCAGACTCATTTCGATTATTCAAAATATTATAACGCTTTGATAATTCCAATTTTCCTGTTTCTATTGATTTTCTTAAGGAATTTATTTTCGATTTCACATTTTTAGACTCTACTCTACACTTTTTGATTTCATTAATAGTATCATTTTCTTCTTGATAGTGCTTATACCAATCTGCAATATTATCAGGCAATGTTTGCTCACAGGTTGGGCATATACCATCTTGAGGAGCTTGCTTTTTATGATTCGATAAAACTCTCCTTAGAATACTTTCTCGTTTATTTAAGTAACTGAGTTCATTACATTTTAAAGTGTAATCTTTTTCTAACTCAACCAGAGATAACTGCCTCGAACTGTATTCTTCCAAATATTGAATTGAAATAATTAAATATTTCTCATCAACTAATTTCGAGACGGCTAACTCTTCATTATTTTTCTCCATATCGGAAAAAAATTCTATCTCACTTTCCTTACTTCTAAGACGCTTCTCAAGCTCTGATTTCTCCTCTCGATCAACATAATTTGTAATTCCAGTATAATAATCTAAATAATCTTCTTTAAAATTCCTGAAAAAGTCTAGGTTATTAAATGACTTTCTAAGGTAAACCCAACCAACAGACTGCGCAACATAATACGGTAATACTAGCGCCTCTAGTGGAGCGCTTTTTATCGCGCCTTTTTGTTCCAACTTTAAAGAAAACCCAAAAATGCTATTTATGTATTCTTTCAACCTTACATGTTCTGTCGATGTATTAGCGCTTATACCTATAAATTTCTTGATTGGTGCATTATCCGAGACTATTACTAATGTTTCGTCTTCTCTTATAAATGAAATTTTTTCAACTTTATCGTTACGGACTAAGCTACAATCAAGTCTAAAAAAAACATCATATTCTAAAATTTCGCTTAGAAGTTTGTTATTTTCATTTATCCCCATTGCATATAAAATTGAATGGAATAGTGTACTCTTACCTGATGTGTTTTTACCATATATTACATTTAGTTTTTCACCAAAAAAACAATTAAAAAACTTTTCTTTGTCTTCTGAGTACACAAATAATCTGTTGAAGTGCAGTTTAATATTCATCAATATCCCCCATCTCTACATATGCAGCGTAAATCGCAGCTTTAATTTCAATCTTGCTCAATTGCGAGTCAATTGATTTAAAAAACTTTTCACATAAATGTGTAACACACTCAATATGTGTTCTATATTCCGTAGTTACATCCAAATTTTCAGTTACAAACTTTAAAATACGTTGATGTTCACCTTGTTCAAGATCTTTAAATAAGTCAAAACTATTCTCAAAATAAGATACAAACGATTTTCGCTCATTGACAAACAAATTTAAATCATTACAAATCGTTTCTGCTTTTGCACGCCAAAAGCTAAAGGCCATTTTCTTTTTAGTTACAATATTAAATACGTCATTAATCGTATTAGAATCTATTCTTTTTGATTCATCTAGAATCTTAGCCTGGTTTTCTTGGTTAAATGTATTCTCGATTTTTCTAAACATCTTAAGTAATGTATCTATAACGGCCTTAGAATCACTAATTTTGTCACCTAACAAATCTTCACATCGTCCTATAAGAACTGCTAATTGACTTTTAGTAGTCTTGGGTAGATCCACAAATGATAAGTAAACATTAGAAAGCTGTTGCTTTGTTTTGAATCCATTTAGTTCCATTTGTGAAATGATCTTATCTCTAATTTCCTGGTCAATTAGTGCGAAGTGCTGCTCATTGTTCGCCTCATTAATAGTTAAATTCTTTGTCTCACCTTTTTTTCTCTTTCCGTTATTCAACTTAATCGCATGATTAGTAGCAAAATACAGCTTATGCGAGTAAGAAAGTGATCTGGGGAAATCCTCATTGATTAATTTGTCCCCAACAATGGTGATTTTCTTGATTATTTCGAACAGATCTTCACTCATTGTCCACTCTGAAGAAGCCTTTTTTACTTGGTATGAATTCACAAAATTAATATCATTATTTTTATCTCTAAAACAAAATAAAATATCATCGTGATGTTCAATTGATAAAAAATAATCTCTATCTTTTAGATTTTCATAATCTTCAATAATGAACAATAACGCGCAATGCTTTTGAAATTCAAGACCTGTAGAATTATGCACTCCTGCATTAACTGCTACATCCGTTTTACACATGGTTTTCCTCCTTAATTCATGATAATAAAATGATTCTGATTAGCTTGCATTAATTTTATCCAAATAAACCTATAACCATATTTCAAAAGGAATTACCTATAACGTTTGGCATTCCTGACGTTTAAACAGCTTAAGTGACCGCAGGGAACGGGTCGTCAGACTTAGCTGGTTGGATGTATCGCCTGAATAATCTCCTTGAAAATTCTTCTAAGCGATCAAGGGCGAATGCCCGCGGTAGGAATGCTGTGTTATAAGATGTTGGCGCCTTCTCCGAATATTCAAATTAATCACTAAGCATGTCTAGAACCATTTCTTTAGTTGTATTGTAACCCTTTAATCGAGTATTCTCATTGGTTATATACACGTGTTTCGGTGCCACTAATATTGGATTAAGGTGACTTGTAAATAAATCTTTAATTTGAATATTATCGAATTGAACCGTGATCTCTTCTCCATTAGAACTGCTTGTTAATGAAAGTTCTACTCTCAAATAATCTCTATTACTATCTATTCTTATATCTGTTGCTAGATTAAACCAGTAATAATCGCTAAACCCCTCATACGGTGAGTACATAGATGAAATGTTTTGTTTTCCATCTATGATTCTTTCTGGCAAATGAATAATATTAGAATAATAATCATCATCCTCGTTTGGATTATCTAGTCCTATATAGAGTTCATTTGTCACTTCAATATCTGTAAAGGGTAAAGGGAGCCCAACTAAAAATTGATAAGTATCCTTATCATACCATCTGATAATTCGCAGCTTTAGGAATTGGCCAACAATTACAAGCGTATTAATATTTTTCTGTGTATTACCATTTAAAATTTCTTGAGGGCTTGGTAAATCGCTGATTTTTTTTATATTTCCAACAAACAAAATTAAACGAATAAATAAAAAAAGTGTGGAACTTACACACACAATGAACAAGGTAGCAATAATAAATTCAAGTAAGGTAGATGCTGGCGGTTTAATTATTAGTAAAATTATCATAAACACCAATGACATTATTACAAGAGAATATGTAGCTGTTGTTAGAGTTCGCTTTGTTAATTTACTTCCGTTATTATAAATTTGATCATACATTGTGTACTGCTCAAAAAAATGTATTTCAGCCTCGATATTATAATGAGTATTTATGTATCTTGAGTATTTTGATAGTTCCCAAAATATATCTCTCAATTTTTGAACATTTTGTTGCATGTTGAAAGAAAGAAAAATAGCTATTAAGCCTACAAGGGTAGCAATTGTCGAAATTACCCCAAACGCAATAGCTAAAAGGTTACTTAAATTCTCTATTTGCATTTTTCTACTCCTTTAGATTATTATCTTGTTGTCTGTTTGATTTGCGCCAATTTCTGATAACTACTAATCCACGCATTCGTTTATCCCTCTTATACAAATAGATAACGAGTACGCTTAAGTCTCCTGCGAAGAGTGATAAACGAAACTATTCATCTGAAACAAGATCTGTCATGCGATTCATCGATTCTGGATGTGACGGATATCTTTGATTCTGACATGAGTTTAGATTTCTGTTGCAAGTGAATTTCGGTGCTTTACATGCTACACAGACTTCAGTAACCTAGTTATTTCACGGTTATTTAATGTTGAACCTATGCTTATTGGCATCATTTAACTATTGATCAGCGTATGCTCTATAATTCGATAAATTTCGTATTATCCCTTCATCTTCAAGAGATTACATGATAAGCGCACCACGCATATAACATATTTTGGAATTATATAGTTTACAATTATGCATACCTCTCCATTAGTTCAATGTTCAACAGTAAATTTACTCATGAAAAAACTGCACCTCCAATTGTTAGATTGTGTCTAACAATTGGGGTGCAGTTCAGAACGAGCCGCTTTTTTTAGTTTTCCAATCACATTTAATATCATAGAGTACCCATATTCTATAAACAGAGGATTTTCAAGGCTCTCGAAGGATTGTTCATAGTCAATCGGTTTGTGACTTTTTAAATTTTTCAAGTTGCCCAAGTAAGCTCTCAATACCTTCAGGACTTAAAGTTAAGTTTCCATGTCCGAAGGCAAAGGTATGATTAGCCTTAGTTGATTCACCTGTTATAAAACAGGGTTCCAGGTTATCATACTTTTCTACTATTATTTTCTCGCCATCACAATGGACCTCCAGCATTTGCCTTTCACCTAGAAGCAGATCTTTTCTAATTTGTTTAGGAACAACAAATCTACCTAATTCATCAAGGCTCCGGATATATTTTTTCTTATGCAAATCATCCTCCCCCTGACCGAGTTATATTCTGTTCAAGTTTGCTTTAATATTTTCAATCTTCTGCTTTAGCTCTATCACTTGTTTATCATCATTTTTATTCTGAGCTGCACTTATTTTATTTGTAAGCTCCTTAATTCGCTGGTTACTTTCACCAAAACGTATAATTCTTTCTTTCATTACAGTATCTTCACCAGCTAATTTAGTAGCTTCTTGGTTTAATCCTGACCAAAGGTAGGCTACTAATAGCTGGTTTCTTCTTCTATCGGCAAGAACGCTATCCGTAAGATCAATATCGCCTGCAAGACCAATCACAGTATCATATTTACTTGTCATATAAGCGACTTCATAGTTAACCGGTGGTAATTCCTTAAATTGAGACTGTAACCCTTTGAGTTTATCCGTTTGTTTACTTTCAATCAATTTGCTTACAACAGACTCAGCCTGATTGGGGTCAAGCTGCAACACTTTTTCATACAATCCCTCTTTTTCATACAATTGGATCATATGTTTCTGTTCAGTTGCGACCAGATTTTCATATCCAACTTGCTCAAGGATGATAAGGGCTTCTTTGTTTTCCCCGGCAATTGACTTCCGGTATATATCAGCGACTTGCTCCGAGCTCAAGGATAGCCTTTCTTCTGTTTTTTGTTCTTGTACTTGCTCCGAGCTCAGGGATAGCTTTCCTTCCGTTTTTTGTTCTTGTACTTGTTCCGTAGGAGATGCCTTAACGTCCGGATCAGAAGGTGTGAAAATATTGACAATTAGGATGACAGCTGCAATCCCGGCTGAACCCAGGTAAAAGTATTTTGAGCTAAAAAAACCTTGCTTTTCCTCCTGATTTTCTTTTTTACTTATGGTTTGAACCACATCATTTTGGGAACGCAAGCCCCGTTTAGACCTTTCTGCAAATTCAGTTGAAGTTGCGGCCACAAATTTACCAGCAGCCTTATTCTTATGAATTTCCTTGCGCCTTTCCAAATATTTCATTCCTTTTAATTTTTCTTCATACTCGCGCCGAATCTCCTCTTCACGTTCGACATTCACAACGGTTTCCTCTAAAACACGTTCAACCTCTTGTATTGATGAAGCTCTAAGCACTTGCTCAGCAAAACGAATAACTTTATCTCGCTGATCTATAAAGTCCACAAGCCGCGGTTTCCCAAGAACACGAAAGAGCGAAGTCAGAGAAAGTAAAATCACTTCTTTCAACCCATCTAATGTTGGAGGAATATTATAAAGCCGATGGCCATCAAACTCAAATACGAGGGCTTTAATCGTGCCGTCTGTTAGATCCACAAAAATATTGTTTTTATCCCATAATATCGGTGTATTTGAATTGTTTTTGGCCAGATCAATGAAGGAACGAAAATAATAAATTTGGTCTTCAAAGTACATTTGTCTTAAATAATAAAATGATTTCATGTCCTGAAGGTCATAGGTGAATACAAGCCGATTTGTAACAAGCGTCAGATCGTGAGCGAAGAGATAATTTTTAAAAGGAGATAAGGATATACCCTTTTGTTTATATGCAGTTTCAAGATCGTCCAGATTATCAAAATCGGCATATGCAAGAGGTATACTATATTGCACCTCATTACCTACCACTTCAATTTCGCCGTATTTATTGACAGTAGTTTGCATTCATTTTCACTCCTTTCATTGAATTTGAAGTTCATTCTTCAACTTATTTTTGTCCAATGAATAGCTATCTTCTTGGTCTTTTTTTTCTAAATCCGGACCACCTATAAAAAATCCATCTTTGATAATCTGTACTTGATTATCCATCGTTTTCACAAAACGTATGCGATATTGTTTTGGTTCGTTTTTCGCATATTTTCCGGGTATTGTATATTCCATAAATATAATCAATTCACTCACATTAATATGTTTATAATAGACTTCCTTTGCTTCATCACTGGATATGCTCATTCGTGAAGCACTTAGCTCTAAAATATCGTCCTCATTGCGTTCCGTTCCACTCAATCTCGTAACCCTTGACTGTGAGTGAATTGGAATACTATTCTTAATTTTTATACTCATTTCACTCTGCAAGTTATCAATATCCTGGGTAGTATGAGCTTTACGGCCATGAAATGAAGTTATGATTGCTACGTACTCCCGAGCTAATTTTTTTGCCTTATCAACGTCTTCATTTTTAAAAACCGATTCTCGCACCGGTTCTTGCACTTCACCGCCACCCTCGACTGGAGAATTTTGCTGTATAGACGTCATTTTATTCGCTGGACTATCTTTGCTACATCCGGACAAAACAATTATCAACACTGTTGCTAAGATGAAGAATCTCTTCAATCCGAACCACCCCTTTATTTTGATTAATTATCTACGCTTCATAACCATCAACTTAACTGCAGACTTAGCACCTGATGCAACAGATCGAGCCGAGCCGGTACTAAATCCCCATTGTCCTAAAATTCCTGGTAGAGTCATAGAGAGTATGAAAAATGCTGCTCCTAAGAACAAATGATACGTATCCCCAAAATAGGAAGGTGGAATCAAAAATTGGTTAAGCCCTACCGCTATAGATATGAGCTGTAGTGCCAACGTCACAAAGGCAATTACAAAATTTTTAAGCCAAAAGTCAAAGAAATTATAAGTATCATTAATTTTTGTTGCGATGGCTATCGGTCCAACGATATACAATATCGCTACAAAGGCCGTGCGATAAAATAGTTGAAGCATGAGTACGATAAGCATGATCCCAATGATTAGTATCACAATGATTGCAAAAAGTCCTGGTCCCATTAAAATATTGTTAATTATATTTATTATCATCTCCTCACTGTTTATGGTATCTATAATTTCGTGCATCATCAGCTCTTGAGCATGTAAAATCCATTCGATGATTGAATCGTAAACAAAAAGGAAAAATGCACTGACAACAAGAGAAACTATTTTCTCATTCCACACGGTTGCTCCATCATCTGCATCGCCCATCCGCAAGCTCATTATTTTAGCAGCATTAAAAGCGATAAATATAGCAAGAACGATCTTCGATAAAGCGAATATGCCATCTTTATAGGCTTGATATGATGTATTCCCTACGATATCCGTTGGGGATATGACCGTCTTTTTCATCAAATCCTTAATGAAATCCATCGCAGATACACCGGAATCCAAAGCTATCTTATAAACGTGACATGATACTTCAAATCGACCGCAACTGACTGTCCGTTCGTAGGGATCATATTTTTTAATAAAGTCTTTGTAACTCTCCGGAGCATTTTCAAAAAAGGCTTCATACTCTTCATAGTAATCTCCTTCCTCCGCAAAGCTTATTGATGGAAAGGCACATGTTGCAACGATTAAGACTAACAGGATACTAGATAACCATTTACTGAATTTCATTTCAGTCCTGACCTCCCGATAAAAAAAATCAGGAATAACACGATAAAGACGGCAACACTCCATGAAAGCGTAATTCGGTATCTCAACTCTCTAACTTCATCCTCTGTCATTTCCATTTTGTATTCTAGATAAAATTGACGTTTAGCTTTTTCCACGGGTTGCTCATAAATCTTTATTAAGACCTTAAATAATTTATCTAACACAGCTAGCGTTTTTTGGGATGTTTTCAACACCTTTGCACGTTGACTTGGCGATAGCTTCATTCACTGTCCCTCGCCTTCGTAGCGTTTTCTAACGCTTCCTGAGCTTGTCTTCTTAGCTCGTCGTCGGCACTATCCCCTGTGAGAGAGATATTAACATCATTCACTTTCCATATTCCGTCTTCTTTCATCCAAAATGAATGTACAGAAAAGGTTTGTATATAATCATCTGTTGGAGAATCTGTCCCACCCACATCATACTGCAAACGCATTGTCGCATATGATTCAGCCTGGTTCTCCTTATTTATAGTCCTTTTCGTGAATAGCTGTTTTAGCTCCACTTCATTAAGTCCCGAATCCTCTATATCCAAATTCTCATACCCTTTTTCACGAGTATCCTGTTTGGCAAACTGCTGGATCGCGGCTTTAGTCAAATATTCTTTGTGCTTACCTCTAGCATAAGCTCGAGCGAAATCCTCAGATCTTTGATTTAAATTTTCTATATCCTTATACGAGCTAAGCTCCTGTTTAGTCAACCGTAGATCTGTATACTGTTGGAATCCCCAGCCAAGGGATACCGCCAGTCCGATACCTAGCAGTAGCATGATCCATCCTTTTTTCATTCATCTCCATCTCCCTTGACTGTAGGTTCTTCAGCTCCTTCATCTCCTGGATCCGATTCATCTTCGCTCATTCCTATACTATCTAAGAAAGGCCAAGGATCTTCTCTTGTCCCGTAAATCTCTCCAGTCTGTATCTCAAAATGTAAGTGTGGCCCAGTTACACGTCCTGTTTTTCCACATGTTCCGATGTTTTGGCCCTTAGTAACATTTTGTCCAATGTTAACCGAGACGTTTGTCATGTGGCCGTACAACGTGAATCCACTTCCGTGGTCAATGATGATATGATGTCCGTAATCTCCACCACCATATTTAATTGCGACTACGATAGATCCGCTGTCCACAGCGTAAATCGGATCACCTATGCTACAGTCCAGATCCGTTCCCTTGTGAAACGTTGAAGGCATCCCCGTAACCGGATGTGTTCTCATACCATAGTGGGATGTAACGGTTAAAGGCGGGGTAATCGGATAAGCAAAGTCTCCCGTTGCAAGTTGTATACAGTTCGCTGATAGCCCCCCAAATGTATTCGCAATTTTCGTAACTGTTGGTATCCAATGAGAATTGAGATTATTTGGATCATTCTTAGCCCGACTGGCGCATATTTATTACCAAATTGTCTCAATAGTCACTAAACCCTGCGAAATGTAGAGTCTATTTAAATTACCAGCCATGAACTGTATTCCTTCATCCAGGGTAGAGAATTTCATAAGTCCTTTCCCGTCTGATCGCATTAGTCCACCAGGATTATTTTTTTCCCTTACCGCCGATGATTTTCCGTAAGTAGATTCGTGCATGGCTATTGACATAAGCAAAATAGGATCAATTCCGTTTTCATTCGCAGCCTGAATGAATATCTCTTGCTTCCCGGCAAACACGCCAGCATCTTCAAATCTCTTATCAATTGCTGCCATGTTCACTGCCCCAGGCGTACAAAGCAGCGGTGCTATGCCTGGACCCGATCCACCACTATTATCATCCACTAGCGCGGCCATAATAGCCGAGATAAGCGCTACAACCGCTGCAACAACGACTATAATCAAAATATAATATTTGGCCTTGTACAGAAGGCCTTGTTTTAAAATTTCATTCATACGATCACTTCACTAAATGGCTTTTTATCAAACCATAGTTGCTTTTCAACATCCGTCAAGACAACATGCAACTTGATTTTCTTAGATCCAACAAAAAAATATACCCTTCCCAGCTTCATCATCTTTTCGGCCTTCGATGACCGTAATTGCCGTTTTTTCTTCCTCTGAAAATTGCATATTCATTTCTCGTTCCAAATAATCAACCTCTGTATCAGCCATAGGTAGGTAAAATCTCTGTGTTGCCTGGTTAATGACTGCTTCACCATAATTTCTTTGTTCATCCCTCGCTGATAAAAAGTCCTTTATAGATTGACTAGCCGGCGTAATTCCGCAATTAAATGAACGAAGCATTTTCATAGCGGTGTATAGGTATTCCATAGCAAGAGGAACTTTCGGATCGGCAATAATATGTGCTTCATCAATATAAAGCTGGGATTCCGACTTGTTGCCGTTAATAACTTCATATTGAATATGCGAAAGGAGCAGAAAGTAAACGACACGCTGAAGTTTTGGCTTATGCTGAAGCTCTAAAATATCAAAGTTACATAATGGGTTTTTAATATCTACGTTTGTATAGCCGTTCAAAATTTTTGCAAAAAGACCCTCCGAGTAGGCATATAAAATAGTATGAAAGTCAGCTATCTTTGTAAATTCCTCTTCTCCTGATTCCTTTTTTTCTGCTAGAAAATCAACAGATCTCGCATGATCGGAAAGTCTGTATTTTTAAGCTTTTGAATGTTTGTTTGCTCATTGATATGAAATTTTGCATACAGCTCAATGAGATATTTTGACAAAATATCTTCCTGTAAATCGTCCATATTCGGAAACATGAGCTTAAACATGGTTAACAGTGTGCTTATTTTAGAAAGAAGTGGATTACCTTCAGACATTCCCTGTTTCTCCATCTCGACCTGAGCTTCAACACTAATTGCTGGTATATCAAACGGGTTAATGATACTACCACCATTGAAGCTGAACTTCACCCATTCGCCACCAAGACTTTTATAAATCGCTCCAAACTCACCTTTTGGATCTATCGTGCGGATAATTGTTCCAAGCATCCACTTACGCATCATACTTGCAAAGAGATAGGTCGTTTTCCCCGTACCTGACATTCCAATAACAAACTCATGTTTATTGTGAAGCTTGGAATCATCGACAATGACAACATTTCCTGTAGTAATATTACGACCTTTGATTATTCCGTGCTGATCGAAGATCTCATTTTCGTGAAAAGGAAAGAAAAATGAGACAGCTTCTGCGTTCATCGGCCGGTAAGTAAGCTCAAAGACTTTATTTTTTCCTAACGGTAGAAAGCTGTCGAACGCATCTTTTAGCTTCGTCATAGGGGTAACTGTTTTAGTAAAAGGTCCAACTACAGATTTAATGAGCTGGGTTAAACTTTCCAGTTCTTTTATGTCTGCTGCAACAATGTGTATGAGCATCTGGAACATATACATCCGTTCATTTTTGTAACTTAATTGATTTAACGTCATACGTGCGCTATCAATCTCAGCTTCAGCTTCAGCTTTTCCAGCATCATTTACGTATTTGGAGTCTGCTTTTTGCCGGTTCTGTTTGATAGACTCTGATAGCTGCTTTCTAACTTCAGCAGAATCGTATTCCGTCAAAAATTGCACAACACTTATATTCTCGCTTAGATCATTCAAATTCATAATGTGTTCTTGGTTCAGAATTGCGCTATATTCGACGGCAACAAGAGTACGTGTGAAATTAGCGCCGGACCGCACATAGGATTCTTCTTCTTGCACGGAGTCCGGTGACAATAAATTTAAAATATTGTCATTGTAACCAATATAAGAAGACTCTAATGTTTCCTTTTTCTTTTTAGAAAACAGGGCCATTTTTACTCCCCTTTCTATCCCTACATAATGTGATCCGCTTTTATCTTCGTCCATTTCTTGTCCATTTCATCATAAGTACGTTCTCCCACTGTTAGAGGAGAGAATAAGGAGGTTTTAAAGCTAAAGTTTACTTGTGCATTCTCATAATCTATACAAGCGAACATTAAATGAAACAACTCTTCATTGTCTAAAACCTTAGCTTTTAATTCGTATCGGCCACCGAGCATATTCTCAATTTGTGTGCTAACAATCTTTACATCTCTTTCAAGTTCTCCCAACACTTTTTTACGAGTGAGTACATTGAAGGGACGTGCTAAAATCACATATCTATTTCTCGTAACCATCTTCTTTGATTTTTGAATATCGTCTATATATCGCAAGTAGCTTTTGGCGAGAATTGTCTTGGGATAAGACTCTTCTTTATTCATTAGATCGTCAACGTATCGACCATAATTGGTCAGGTTGATGGGCTGGGCAATTTGGCTAACTTGCAGTGGCAACATTGCCCGTGGTAAATCATTAAGAAACGTTTCATACGCTCGGAATATCTTTGCTTTTTCCTTTTTATTTAGTAATGAAAGATTGACGCTTGAAACGCGAATAACTTTTACAAAACGGTTATCTGTCGTCTCATAACATTCGGAATATATATTCTTAATACCAAGCTGTTCCCTTATGTCTTTAGCAGTACTTTTCTTTTGTTTATTACTCATAAAATCACCTTTCGTATAGACAAATAGTTTCTGTCTACGGTTGAATTGGATTCGCCATATAACCCGATGGGTAAAAAAGGTAATATTCTTTCGATCCGGATGATGTAGGGTTAGTATGAGCAAGAAAGTTCCCCAAGGTGATAGACAAATGACAAGGAGTTGAGCGCTAAATGCATAACCGATAGTATTCAGATACCATAATATCAGGAGACCAATTGTAAGAAGAGGTAACGAAACAACTAAATCCCGATATTTAATCATGGAAAAAACATATTTTTTGGTGTCAACGTTGAGAGGAAGTTCAATTTTCCCTTCCTCCCTCAAACGGTCCCTTCGCTCGACTGCTGACTGATTATCGAAATTCACAAAATCAGCCCCTTACT
>NZ_CP017772.1 GCF_001857945.1 Paenibacillus crassostreae | reverse complement strand
TTAATGAGTCTACGTTAATCAACTCTAACAAGAAAACCAGAGCTACACCCGATAATGCACCCAAAAGTATAGCGCTCCACTTTGTCTTTTTCTTCATACGATCCAATCCTACTCTCACATCATGCTGTTCTATCTGGATTCATAACATTCTAAAGCTATACCGCTTCGCGGTTCCGCGTCGTTGAACGCTCTCATGAAGCTTTCTATTTCTCAGTATCGATCGCTACCACTACCGCCTCACAACTAACAGGAGGTCGTTTAAGAGTCCTCAATTGTTTGATACACTATTTATTTGATAGACAGACTAAACGCTTTAGAGGATCTCTTATGGCCGTCTAGTCGCGTGATTGTACTTAGCTTTGTATAGCGCTATGGATTCTTTATAACATATTTGGAATAGCGCTACTGGTTCGCGCACTTCGAGAGTCATTTCAACACCGTTTGGTGTCCCCAGTGCAATTTTAGCGGTTCGGTCAAAGTATCGTTTAGCGGCAATTTCGACGATCTCAGGATCGAGATGATCCGAGAATTGAGTGATTAACATGAGGAAAATCTCATCTATGTATTCCAATCCAACAGGGATTCCTTCGATATAAAAGTATTTAGGGATATATTTATTCAGAGATTCATATAGTTCATTTTGAATAGATTCAGAAGAGGAATCGAGTTCTTTGTGTGTGTTCATACAATCAATCTTATTTAATAATGGTTCTTTTAAATGATTATGATTGGGTGTCTGTGAGACACTACCCCCGTGTCTGTGAGACACTACCCCTCGTGTCTGTGAGACACTACCCTTATTATCCTTGAGCTTCTTTGGCATGATTAATGTGTATAAGTTGGACGTGTTTTTGATCTTACGATTCTTGCTTACGTCCAACCGGAGTTCCTTTGTAATCAATCCCTTTTGTACTAAACCCTCCACAGCACGGATGGCGCTGCTTCTACTCATCCGTCCCCGTTTCGCTATGGTCGGATAGGAAGGAAATGCTGTTGGATCTGTTGGATTTACATAGGATCTTAAAACCATGTACACCATTTGCTCATAGATAGATAAGTCGGGAACATCCATAATATCAACGGGAACAATAAATACCCTTAACTGGCCATCATCTTGTATGTATTCAATCCGTTCGTTTGACATGAAAAAAATCCCTCCGATTTTTATGAGGGACATGCTTGCCTATTTAAGTTACGTCATGCTAATATGGACGTAATCAAATAAGGACAGACTTGTCCCTTGTTATAGTAACGAAGAAGAGCGCCTAGCCGACCAAAGCATAGGGCGCTTTTTTCGTTGTTGGGCTTAATTATACGTTAATCTACCAATCTCGTAAATACGAGAAAATCCGACTACAACTAGGAAAAATCGAGTATACATGATGTATAACTAATGTATAATTTTCTAAAGAACCTTGATATATAAGGGGTTTTATGAAGAATTATTAACCTTCATAAATTTTGATCACGTCCCCACGCTCATGACCAACTTCTTTACTAACGATTAAAGCTGCCTGATCACGGGAAAACCCCCGATCGACTTCTTCTCGCATACGATCCTGCACATAACCATACCGAAGACCATGGAAGGTCAACTCGCGTGTGGAACCATCGCGCTTGTCCAACCGAGTCTCTGTACCTTCCACTGTCTTCACTTTATCACGGTGATACTCCACGAATTTTTGCATCTGGTTTACGACCTGGTGTGTTCTTTCGCCAGTCCGGATGAACAACCGGTTGCCACGATCGGTAACGACTAGACGACGTTCAAATATCGCTTTGCCTTCTGGACTGATCGGAACCTGACGGTGCTTACCATTTTTCGATTCGCCCTTAACTTGATATACACCGGTTCGGATCGCATATTCTGCCTGAGCTCTACTAATAGCTGCTGCCTCTGTCACTCGAAGACCCATCGTTCTAGCCAGTGTCATACAATCTGCAACGTTGCTGTTTCCCAGGTCTCTTGAGATTTCCTTCATGCGACTATATTCTTCATTTGTCCAGGAACGATCTCCATTTACTTGAGGTGTCTTGGCAAGCTTAATTCCATGCTGCAACTGCAGTTGCTTATTATCCGATAGTTGATATCGAGGTTTGTCTAACAAATCATGTAAATAACGAAGTGAAGAGAGCTTATTTTTTATTGTTTTTGGTGCCAACCCCTTTTGTTGTGCATCCTTAATGAATGCGGCCACATGCTTATCGTTCATATTCCGGATGTTTTGCAACTTGAATTTTTCACTACAAAAACGCGAAAACTGCTGGCAATCATCCTTATATCGATCGCGTGTTGCGAAACTATTCGCACGCGTATGTTTGAAAAACTTATCAACTTGAACTTCACAAGGAGATTTACCCATGAGGAGAACCCTCACATATTCTCTCTGTATACAACTCCAGGATTGAGATAAGATCGTCGCGAGTAATTTGGTCCTGCATGCTGGTACTTCCTCCCTTCAAATTTGAACTTGCGAAGCACGTAGATCATCTTTTCTTCCTAAAAAGAACAGACTCTTCCTACTAGCAAGTAGCCAGCGTCCTCATCGTTTCCTCGTTTATCTGGGAAACGAAAGTTTGCTGAAACCCTTGCTGTTCTTAGCACCTGAGATGTGTGCGCCGTCGCTTTCTCTCTGATATCTTTCCTTTCGAAAGGAAAGATATCAGAGAGAAAGCGACCTTCTAGGGCTCAATTCACTTTTTGTTATGAGTAATTAATTGAGCTTTCCCGCCAACGGGTGAATGCTTACGCATTCTGCTCGAGCGATCGTCGCTAGAAGCAACAGCCAAACTTGGCCAGGTCTTCGACCTCGATCATCCTTTGCCGATTTCTTTTTGTTTCTTAAAGAGAAAACGTTCGGACAATGCCGTATTCTCTTGCTCCACTTTTCCAACCAGCCAGCGATCGCAAGCGATCTTTGGGGTGGAGCCCCTGGTCATAACTTAACTCTTTCTACCGAATAGGAAATTTATATATAAAAAAAACACCTTTCAGTAAGGAGTATTGCTTAGCTCCACCGAAAGGTGTTTTGAATTTTTATAGTAGTCAATCCCAGAGAGAGTGACGATTAAAGTTATGTTAATGGTATCCTAAAGGATAATTAGACAGACTTATAGTATAAATTAATTAGTACCACAATTAGAATGACGAGCATGCCGCATGGCTCTCGCAGAAAAATAAGTAGAATGAAATAAGATATGCTTGCATTATATCACCTATCCTGTAAATTACACAATACAAGTGAAAATCTAGAGTAGATACTAGTAAATCTGATTGGAGTTGGAAATAGCATGCAGAAACTTGATTATCTTATGAATTACTTTTCGCAATGCATAGCTGATTTAGAGTTGAGATCGAAGCAGATCCGACAAACGAATTCCTTAAAGGAAAGCTACAGGGTATAAAGTATGCCCGTGTAATAACTAGTATGTATAACCTGCCAGAGGACTTTGGTCATCCTATCGATGTTGAGATTGATTGAGAGAAACATACACTCTACTCCCTATGAACTATAATAATGTTTACATTATCATAGTTGCGACAATAAAAAAATCAAGTTACGATGATTTATAATATATGGTACCTCATTAAACCTAGTGACCAAAATCGGATTAAAAAAGACCCTGAATTGTTCAGGGTCTTTTTCCTATGTATCCTTCTTTTCAGGAATAATTATGATTTCATCAACCGGAACTATTTTCATGCCATTATATACATTTTTTCTTTCTAAGAAGGTGACAGGAGTATATAGATCAGTGCTAGCTTCTTTCTTTATACCGAGGTGAATATATCGCCCGCTATAGCGGTTATAGAGCATAAACTCAGCGTCTATCATGCTTCTCGCAATATGAGGATTAAAAATAATAAAGGTCGGTGCATGAATCAATTGATACAAAAAAGGGAAATGTAAAATACGATGAATGGTGCTTTCGTAACCGCCAATATTAGCGCTTTTCAGAAGATCAAGAGTAATGTTCCCGTTCTTTAGTTCAGGAAATCCCCGTTTCCCTCTGTATCCAGAGCCAGTTTTTATTTTATGAATGCCAAGCAGATGAGGAAGGTCAATCGTCTTGAAGCGCAGTTGAATATCCCTACGCTTATCTCTGATCTTATAGTGGAATATCTGATGGCAAATATGTTCTTCATAAAAAAATGCAAGCAGTTGTAACGTCAGATCGTCTTCTGAAGGTAGTTCCTTTAAAGTTAATAGATCTTGTACGGATAAGGACATAATATTTCCCCTAAACAAAGAATCGACCCTGATAAACATCAAGGCCGATCCACGTAATTTTAAAATATAAAGGTGGCAGCGACAGAGATCATCTCCCTGTGGGATAGGAATGGAATTGTTTTTCACACTTTACGGTGCCCCCAAGTGGGTACGCACGAGCGCCTCGTCTGCGTAGTTGGATCAAAATTGTTTGATCATCAGAACAAATTTTTTGTTCATCCATAGTATAAACGAATTTCCGTATATAATTCAAGTAAATTATGGACTTTCCCTCTATTACGTAGGAATTCGGAGGAAACAAGAGAAAGCATTATTTGCACTTTATAACAGTTTTTAGAGGTAAGTCTAATGTTCCAAGCAACGCAATTCAACTGTCAGAGGTTAATATATTCAGGCTTGACTAGGCACTTGAATACTAACGTCTCTACTCCAGTTGCCATTAATTTTGGCCCCCATGATTTCTGCATGTCCCTACCGAAAGCCGCTTTCGCGAAACTCAAGGCATCTACGTTATGAATAATTCATGGGGTTAATTCAAACCAAACACTTCATGTCTATTAAAAATATCCTGGCACAACAGTATCTAAGAGGGATACGGTGTATGAGTGGAAGGTTTAAAAAGGTATCTGAAAATAGGAGTCCCGCAGGCAGAAAATTTTCTATGGGATCCGCCTTGTAAATGATTGGGAGTTTTAATTTAAAGAAAGAGACCGCTAAAGCTGTGGCTCCAGGACAATCTCCATTAGATAGTTAGTCAATTCCACCTGATGTACCCTTTAATAAATAACTCACTTACAGTCCATTCCTTCTCATCAGTAGAGCCTATTAAGCCTAAATAAATGCCCCCGAAGATAGATCGGGGGCATTTATTTTAGCGGTAACGATAATGGACACGGAAGAATGGGTCAACCTGCCAGTTCCAGACGATGATTTTGCGGAGGCCATAGTCACCTTCGATGATTTTTTGCACCTCACCTGTTACGGCCCCGGTCGCTGGGTCAAATTCATAACCTGCTGCTTCTATCACGTCGGCATTGAATGCTAGATTATTCGAGCTTGGTAAGTCGATGCGGACCGTGATTTGACTCTGGCCAGCAGGTCGGAATGACGGCATTGGTGCAAGCGTCGTCAATTCAAATCAGATGGAGTGCCTTCCATTGGATAGAGGGCTAGTTCATATTCGAATGTAAGTACTTGGTACCGGCTTTAAAGAGTACCGGTGACAGCATCGTTGTCGAGAGAAAGAGATGATGTAGTCGATTCAGTTCTTCAACGTTCCCATCCGCAACGGCTTGGCTATATTTTTGAAGCTCGTCCTGCAGGTCTGAATAGCGTTGGCCAACGAAGCTTACGATATTGCCATCCGGGAATAAAGCGCGGACGTCAATCGCACGGTTTGCAGGTGGAGCATAGAAGCTTTCGTCTTGGGCAAGTGGAGCATTTAACCCAATTTCATGTAGAACCTTAATGCGGTCATACTCGAGTCCGTATTTGGAGCTGGAAAGAACGGTGCAACCAACATGACTCCAATGGATATCGATCGGGTTAGTAACAGTTAGTGTAGGAATTGTAGTAGTCATTAATTAAATACCTCCAATAGATTAAAATATTGTTTGGCCGAGGTACATGCTATAATAGCATTAGTCGTAGTACTATATCGGCCCTTACAGGGTCAAACCAGGCGTGGCATTTCTCAGATGCTGTGCCTTTTTTGCATGGACAAGAGGGACGGAGAGCATTTAATCTAAAGATATGAACGTAATCACCTCCTTAAAGGATGCAGAAAGAACTGTGCAACTAATCGATGATATAGATGGGCATTTCGTGCGAGCAAGCTGCGAAATGCCACAAAATAGTGTCGTTGCCCATACCCGTTTCCGTGGATAATATTCTTAGTCAATTATTAACTAGTTAAGTGACTGAGCTTATGCATTTATCGATATCGATGAGTGGCAGGTTAGTAATCGTATTTTTTTTCCCCTGTTTTTCTCCTGCTTAAAGTCGCGATTCATGCCGATTAGGAAGGCGTAGTTTCCAACGAATCATATCCCCGATAATTGGATATATATCATTATGTTTCGCCCCAAACCTCATCCAGCCAGTCTCCGAGTCAAAGTTACCAACATCCCGATTTCCTGTTGCATTATCTGGCAAATATTCAGTCAAGCTATCCAGTCCATATCGCTTCAATTCATCCTCTGTCAGCTGATAATAACGCCACATTGGATTGTCGTGGCTAAAATCCATATCTGTTATCCCATCCAACAGCTTGTCCAACAAATTGATATCCGCTTGACGACCGAAGGCAAAATCGTACGTTAGTTTTGCGATTGCTTTCAGAAGAACAGATTGGGCAGAAACTGTAAGCCTCCTAGCCCCATTTCTCCGAATCCAGGAATTTGAGCTACTGATTGCCAATAGCGTCTGGCGATAGGTAGACGAGGCTGTACAATTGCCGGAGCCGCACTATTAATATTTGATTTATTCAAGATCAAATGGGCATTAACCGCCACAAGATCCTTTCTCGAGAAGGAACCATCGTCATCTTCCCAATCCAACTTGTCCCCCATAGATACGTTGATAAGTCCTCCATCAATGAGTTCATCTTTAATGAACGCGTTCACAGCATTTGAGCTATCAAATTCTAGAGCGAGACTCTTTTCAACCTTTTTCGCGAGGTTATTCAAATCATGGAATAACTGCCGCTCTTCAATGATATTTAAACCTAAGTGAATATCCATACTAACCGTACAATCACCACGCGTTAACTCATAACATTCGATCCATACAGCCAATTCGTCATGTGGAACAATACGTTCATCACGGTTATGCGGAAATAAAGATTGCTTCTTAGGGGATATTTTTGGTCAATTCTTATTTCCTCCAGGAATTCAATTACCATTTGAATCGCCTTACGCCGGTGTTGCCCATCAACAACCCACATAATATCTTTTTGTCCTAACCAAACGCGAATACCCATACCCTCTCGATCGGCTGTTTCTAGTTGTTGTGCTCGAAGGTTGCTTCCGTTACGACCAGCCGTTCTCAAATTAGCGACGATTGGTTGTAAAGCCAAGTATGGTTGTTTACCTACTAACTCTTGAAGTCTTTTACGCGCCTTCATGATAGGTCCATCATCCGAGGGATTTAATTCTACAGTTGCTGATTAATCCTTTGATGATATAACGAGCCAACTCCGCAGCGGTTTTGTTATTGGTTGTGCAACGGGGGTTCCATCCTCGCTGCGCTCATTAGCTACTTCAGACATGCGATAAAACTCATACATAGGCACTTTTGCCAGCAATGTGTTACGTCCGAGGTTGTTACATAAGAAAGCTTTGAGCTGTAATTCTGACGTGTCCCCTTTGCGTGTTATAAGATCACTTAAAGAGCTAATTCCTTCTTGTACATTCTGAACCATACTAGATTCCCCTCTCGGAAATATATTCCATATGCTCTATTATATATGAATCTATCAAAATGTAAATACCCTTGGATTAATATTTTTAAACCCAGGGATGTTTTTTATAACAATAAATCCACCCTGGGTAGTTTTATTGTTGAAAAATAAAAATAAATGTTACTTACCAAATGATGTAATTACATAACAGTTATGAATCTAAAAAGACATTATCTATATTAGTAGCTAATGTCTTTTTAGATTTTACTTAATAAGTTCGTTGAGTTTCCTCTTTAGTTCAATAAGCTCGTTAAATTGTTCAGCTGTCTTAATCTGTTTATTAGGAATAAGTTCAATTTCTCGTAAAGCATCTTTAAGGATACTCTTAGCTTCTTCTAAGCCATTGTTTGTTGTAGTAGCAGTTGCACGAAGTTGATAATATTTGTCGCTTTTCACTAAAACACCATCAGTTTTACTGTGAGATCGATGTATCAAGCCTGAGCATTGGTTGTCATTAATACCATTGAACTCTGTTGCAAGTACGTCTTTGATTTCCTGAAAAGTATACTGTTTTGCTGGGTCTAATTTTTGCTGAAGCACAATGTTTGCTGAACTTTGCGAAACGGAAATTCCCTTCATGTAAATCCCTCCATTAGTGGATTGGTTTTTTCTTATCCCCATCTTACATTAGACTTAATTCAAATTCAAGACTTAGTTCTAATGATTAGAAAAGTCTTGTTGGTGTCGTAACTTAAAAGTATTGACACTACTCAATCGACAGCGTAGGATAAAGACTGTCACTTTGGATGTTATTTTGCGCTTGCTTTAAGTGTTATTTTGCACTTCGACTTTAATAACCCAGCTACCTTCACATGAGAAGATTAGCTGGGTTTCTCAATTATTTACATCCACCATTTATTGAACGTTATGATCTATTCAAAAAAAAAAGTGACTGCTCATTGCTCCGCAATCGCGCCCGATTGCGGAAGACCACTGTTTGCAATTGAATTATTTATTCATAATAGCTTTGATTTCTTCTTCTGACATGGATGAATTTACCTTTACTGTGTCACCCTAGTAACGACGAAACCAGGAACCGTTGGAATGTCGTATTCATTACGGAAGGCCGTAATACCTTCCATATCGGATTTTTCCGCACTATTCACATAATAGATAGTCGTATTAGTTTCCACAGCAACTTTTTTAGTTTTTCAACGAATATTTGACAATAAGGACAAACAGCCTTTCCAATATAGATTAAGGCTTCGGCTCTCCTTTTACCAATGCCTGTGCTTTTTCGGAATCGATTTTTTCAAAACTAGCTACATTTCTTCATAAGTAGTCATCATCGCTCAATCTCCTTTTTCTAACGTTATTATGATCCAATTAGGTGTGAATACTCAAATAAAGTACGCTTACGTGCCTGAATGTTCAATCCTATTAAAAATTGATGTGAAACACAAAAATTAATCTCAATCAAAATATACTTGTACGCTACCAAAAAGAATCAATACACAAAAGCACTTACTTTGAAAAAGAGTAAGTGCTTTTGTGTATCTTTTCAATCTGGAGAATTCTTTAAAATATGTGAGATTGAAGCGGAACTTGAGTTTAAAAGGACTCTTAACGACAATAGTTTTTATAAACTAACGATTTTACAATTAATGAACAACCGCTAGTTTATAAAAACAGAAAGTTCATCTAACTAGTTTATTATTTCTTAATTACTACATTAAAATATAACTTTTATTCTTGCAATGTGCCATTCAGTTCAGCAGTTTTAGCAGCAAGTAAATCCATTAACTCAGGTGATAGGACATCATAGGTAGGTAATCCAATATTATTTAACTCTTTTCGGATATCAGCCATTTGGGAAGGAGCTGTACCTGTTTCGATTACAGACGAAACAAATGCTGCAAATTGTGGTGCGGACCACCCTTTATCCTCTGATAATTCTGTATGAACAAAATCTAAACCATAAAATGCATGATCTTTATTTTCTATACGACCAAATAAATGTGCTTTACATTCTTTAAAAAATGTCTTTGAATTGTAGCTGTTTCATCAACAATCTCTAACTTATCGCCGTTACTAATGACATGAACTTTGTCACGAGGTACTACAGCTACTAAAGAAAAATCGGCACCTTCTGGTTTCCAACACTTAGAACAACCACATGCATGGTTGTGCAATGTTTGGGCATCTACCTTGACCTCTACTCTATTTGATTCACAAAGACACTTTAATGTCCCTCCTGCAAAGTCTTTTACTTCTGGATAATCAGTAATCCCGTTATCTAATCTTGGATGCAATTTAGTGGTAGTCATATGCTTTCTCCTAGAATATATTCATTATTTTCATATGTTAAAATTGTACGGATCGATTCACCTTTATGAAGCAAATCAAATGCCTCGTTTATATCCATAAAGTCCAAATGATGGGTAATGAACGAATCTAAATCGATTTTACCATTCATGAAGTCTTCAATCATTCCTGGAAGTTCAGTTCTACCTTTAACTCCGCCAAAAGCTGATCCTTTCCATACTCGACCTGTAACTAATTGGAATGGACGGGTATGAATCTCTTTCCCTCCAGCTGCTACGCCGATAATAATACTTTCTCCCCAACCTTTATGACAACATTCAAGAGCAGATCTCATTACTTCGACATTTCCAATACACTCGAAGCTATAATCTACTCCTCCTTCAGTCATTTCAACGATGACTTCTTGGATTGGCTTATCAAACTTAGAAGGATTAATAAAATCAGTCGCGCCCATTTTTTTAGCCAATTCAGCTTTACCATCATTCATATCAATGGCAATGATTCGGCTTGCTTTTGCTTGAGCCAATCCTTGGATTACAGCTAATCCAATAGCTCCTAAACCAAATACAGCTGTCACAGCTCCTTCTTCAACTTTCGCGGTGTTATGAACAGCACCAATACCAGTAGTTACCCCACACCCGAATAGACAAACTTTATCAAGCGGTACGTTGTTGTCTTCAACTTTTACTAATGAGATTTCAGAAACCACTGTGTATTCGCTAAATGTACTTGTTCCCATGTAATGATAAATAGGCTCTCCATTATAAGAGAAACGAGTCGTTCCATCAGGCATTAGCCCTTTACCTTGTGTTTCCCGTATGGCACTACATAAGTTTGTTTTGCCAGAAAGACAGAACTTACATTTTCCACATTCAGGTGTGTAGAGTGGAATAACATGATCTCCTGGTTCTACTGAAGTAACTCCTTCACCTACAGCTACTACAACACCAGCACCTTCATGACCTAAACGGCAGGGAATACGCCTTCTGGATCATCCCCTGATAATGTATAAGCATCTGTATGACAAACTGAAGTGTACAGTATTTTTACTAAAACCTCTCCGGCTTTTGGATCCTCTACATCGATTTCTACAATCTGAAGCGGTTCTCCCGCTTTAAATGCAACGGGCTTTACTTTTCAAATGAAACCCTTCTTTCTTTTGTTTTTATAGCGTTACCATACCCATAATTACATATAAATAAACCGGTGACAATACTGACGTATTTGACACTATGACCACATTAATACGTAAAACATGGTGAAACACTATACTGTTTACATTTACATGATTACATATTGTAACTCAACCTACCATACTGACAAATATGTCATAATAGCCAAAAGCGTAATGAACAGGTACGCGAACAGAAAAAATTAATGCTTGTTTTTTCTCTCTTATTCCCATGCTTAGTACACTTAGATTTTATTCAATCTCTTTTTTGAGCGTCTTTTTCTAAAGAGTTGCTAAAAAATCTCCCCAATCACAGATTGAAGTTACAACTGGTTCTAGGAGACAACCGATTTCACTTAGTTGATACTCAACCTTAGGGTACAACGGGGTATACAGTTCTAATAATTATGTTATCATCTTCTAATTCCCTTAATTGTCTAATTAACATGTTGATTGACTTCGGGAAGTTTTTTTTGCATTTCACTTAACCTCAATGGAGACTCCTGTAACAAACACCATATAATCACTATTTTCCAACGTCCTCCTATAACTGATAAAGCCAAATCTTTGCCAGTAAAATAAGTTTTATCTTTATAATTAATTTCCAATTATATTCCTTATAAGTATTGATGTAACACGGTTTAAACCATCCAAATGATATTAGAATGTTCTTTTGGTTTTTCAGAAATTCTCGTATATAAGAATTCTAATCTTTGCCTTGTTTGATGCTCCATTTAAGTTTTCTATGGATGCAATCTCCGCATCATACCAATAGGGCTTCTTTTTACAAGTTGTCGTAAAGTTTTCTAACAAGGATTTTCCTTTCTTTCACTATTATATCATAGTGACAAATATGTCAGTATTGTATAATGGATTTTATTATGTAATTATGGGTATGGATATCAATAAGGCATTTGACTTCCTTCATAAAAGGTGAGTCAATCCGCACAATTTAAACATATGGAGAGTGAAATAATGAGTCTTAAACTAATTGAAAAACATTCCTCCTTTGATGGATTACAATATAAGTACAGCCATTACTCGGAAGTCTTACAATGTGATTTGACATTTAGTATCTACTTACCATCAAATAAAGAAAAGAAAGAAATCCCTCTTATCTGGTGGCTATCTGGTTTAACCTGTACAGATGATAATTTTAGCCAAAAAAGTGGTTTTCAAAGATTAGCTGAAAAATATCAAGTGGCAGTCATTATTCCAGACACTTCACCACGTGGAGAAAACGTTGCTGATGATGATGCATACGACCTTGGACAAGGTGCAGGTTTTTATTTAAATGCCACACAAAATCCATGGGCAAAGAATTATAAAATGTATACGTATATTACAGATGAATTATCAGGAATTGCGTCCACTTTAGTCCCTAATTTTTCGGGAAAAGAAAGTATGGGCCACTCAATGGGAGGCCATGGAGCATTAGTGATTGGGATGAAAAATGCTGCGAGATTCAAAGCGATTTCTGCTTTTTCTCCTATTTTAAATCCTAGTCAAGTCCCATGGGGAATAAAAGCATTCTCCTCTTATTTAGGTGAAGACAAAGCAAATTGGAAAGAATGGGATGCTTCAGAACTCATCAAAGAAACTGGCGTGCCACCCATTCTTATTTCACAAGGAACTGCAGATACTTTTTATCCAGAACAATTGGAAGAGACTACTTTCTTAGAAAATGCACGGAAAAATAACCAAACAGTAAATTACGAGAAAATGGAAGGTTATGATCATAGCTATTTCTTCATCTCTACGTTCTTGGAAGATCATTTCGCTTTCCATGTCAAACAATTAAGATGATGCTTTTTAATCAATAAGATTTAGAATGTTGAATATCCACATTTAATTGAAGTGTGGATATTTTTGATTGTTTTTTTAAAGGTAAAAGAATTAGGAGGTATAGATAATATGGATATTAAAAAAATGTTAGTCAATGACCGTGTCAAACCATACTTATTAAAAGCTCGTTATGGGATTGAAAAAGAAAGTAAACGAGTTGACTTATCCGGGAATTTAGCTAAAACGGATCATCCTAAAAGTATTTCGATGCGAGATGATCATCCGTATATTCAGCGGGACTTTTCAGAATTACAGATGGAAATAATCACACCTGTTACTGAGACATTAGGAACAGTTTAATTACTTAGCAGCTATCCATGACGTTGCATATCGTTCTATGGGTAATAATGAGATGCTTTGGCCATTAAGTATGCCGCCACAGTTACCAGAAAAAGAAGAAAATATTATGATTGCAAAATTGAAAAGTGTTGAAAATGTTCTATATCGTCAAACTTTATCCAATTCTTATGGTCGTCGTAAACAAATGATTTGTGGTGTTCATTTTAACTTTGAATTTGGGGATGAGTTAATTCAAGCGTTATTTAACACACAATCGGAGATTAAAGATTATCGCCATTTTAAAACAGAGATTTATTTAAAAGCCACAAGAAACTATTTACACTATCGATGGTTATTCACTTATTTTTATGGAGCTTCTCCTAGTAGTGAAAAGAATTTTTTTGAAGAAGATTCTTTGAATGAGGCAGTAAGAAGCATTCGAAACAGTAAATATGGTTATACTAATTCTGATGATGTTCAAGTGTCATATAGTAGCATACAGAACTATCTTTCAGACCTTTCTTCTATGGTTAAAGAGGGCTTCTATCAGAAGAAAAAGAATTTTATTCACCTGTCGTTTAAGAGGCGGACATCATGTTTCAGATCTAGCGATCACGGTATTAGATATATTGAATTGCGAAATATAGATTTAAATCCTTTTGAACCGTATGGAATTGGTTATGAACAAGCGGAATTTCTCCATCTTTTCTTAATTTATTTACTCTGGAAAGATGAAGGAGAAAATTGTGATGAGTGGGTAAAAATGGGCGACTTTTACAAATAGTGGCTCTTGAGCACCCATTAGAGCATACACAATTTGAAATAGAAGCTAAAAATATGATGATGAGATGGAACATTTAGCAGCAATTTTAATTTGACTATTTCAGATACGTTATTTGTTCATCTGAGAGAAATGCTAATGGACCCAAGCAAGACTTTAGCTGGAAGACTTTACAAAGAGAGTGAAAAAAGCAGTCAAGGTCAAGTGGCTACGAGTATTGCCAAAGAAAATTATAAAAAATTATGGGATAAGCCATATCAATTAACAGGATTTACTGACATGGAGTTGTCCACTCAGATTTTAATGTTTGATGCTATTCAGCAAGGAATCCAGGTAGAAGTTTTGGATCGGCAAGATCAATTTTTGAAGCTTAATTAAAAGATCATGTTGAGTATGTAAAAAATGGTAATATGACAAGTAAAGATAGTTATGTATCAACTTTAATTATGGAAAATAAAACAGTAACAAAGAAAATTCTTCAACAACATGGATTCCGTGTGCCGAAAGGTAAGGAATTAATGACATAGAAAAAGCTTTACGTTCCTATGATATATTTTCCACCAAACCTTTTGTTGTGAAGCCGAAAACAACGAACTACGGATTGGGCATATCAATCTTCAAAGAAGCGCAAATTACGAAGATTATCAAAAAGCCATCACACTCGCATTTAAAGAAGATTCTTCTGTATTAATCGAAGAGTTTCTTAATGGAACAGAATATCGATTTTTTGTGTTAATGATAAAGTATATGCTATTTTGTTACGAGTTCCTGCTAATGTTAAAGGTGACGGTAAACATACCATTGAAGAGTTAGTCATTGAAAAGAACCGTGATCCTTTAAGAGGAAGAGACCATAGGACCCCTTTAGAAATTATACAATTAGGTGAATTGGAGAATCTTATGCTTAAAGGTCAAGGATATCGAGCTGATTCGATTCCAAAAGTTGATGAGATCATCTATTTGCGTGAAAACTCTAATGTCAGCACAGGTGGAGACTCAATTGATGTGACCGATGAAATTTCTGACTATAAAAAAATAGCAGTGGATGCGGTATCAGCACTTGGGGCTAAAATTAGTGGGATTGATTTGATTATAGAAAATAAAGATGTTCCTGCAGCTAATAATAATGCTTATGGAATTATTGAAGCGAACTTTAATCCTTCAATGTATATGCATACCTCCATACAAAGGAAAGTCTCGACGTTTGACTATGCATATAATACATTATTTATTCCCCGAACTACTACAAAGTCAGGAATAAATGTTAGTCAAATTAGAGGTGCCATAAGCAAAATGCAAATTTACAACGTTAAGTTCGGTGTTTGAATGACAATAAAGTTATTTAAAGTTCAAATCCCAAACATGCATAACCCCGTTCTGGGTAGGAACGGGGTTAAAATAATATTGTTTAAATACTGTGTATAATACTTTTTGACACTTCATAGTTTACTTTGCCCTGGTTGCATGGACGCTGGTATTACCCCTAATTGACCCGATTGCTGAACAAAAAACCTTGTAAATTATTGGGGTTTATTTCAAATCCACATTTTAAACTTATCTTTCATTTTACATTTAGATTACTTAATTATCTTCTATGTTCCAAAACCCGTCCTTTTCTGAACACGCACCTTTTTACTCCCTGAGAGGTGTCTTTTACTGTTTTAAACGTAACATAACTCCGTTCATTAATCTATGTTCATTAACCATATAACTATCAACTTATGTTACAATGAAATCAAAGGTAAAATCAGAAAAGAGTGGTTTTGGTGTTAATTGGATATGCACGTGTATCAACAGGATTACAAAATTTAGATTTACAGTCAGACGCTTTAACGCAACATGGTTGCAAGAGAATTTTTCACGACAAAATAAGTGGAGCAAAAAAACAACGTCCCGGTTTGGAAGAGGCACTTAAGTATGCACGCAAAGGCGATACGATCGTCGTTTGGCGATTGGATCGACTAGGACGCAACATGCAAGATTTGATTCAAATTGTGAACGGCTTAAATGAACGTGGTATTGGCTTTCATAGTCTGCAAGAAAACCTAACAATGGACAAAAGCAATGCAACGGGGCAATTAATGTTTCACTTGTTCGCAGCGTTTGCGGAATTTGAACGTAATCTGATCGAAGAACGCTCGGCTGCGGGACGAGCAGCTGCCAAAGCTCGTGGGCGACTAGGTGGGCGCCCGGAGAAGTATGGACCAAAAGATATTGAAATGATGAAAGCTTTAATTGAAAGTGGGACACCGATTAAAGATGTTGCGGAAAAGTGGGTGTGTCTCGCACGACGATTTATCGCTATTTAGAAAAATAGTAAATCGGAAGGGTTGATGTCTATGCAAAACGAATATCCTCCATTAACAGCTTATTCAGAAGAACAACGACAAGCAGCGATGGTAAAGTATAAAATCATTGCGCCTTATCTTATCGACGAAAAAAATTAACTGTTATTACAGAGGAAACCGGAATTGCAAAAAGAACGCTACAATACTGGATTCAAGATTTAAACAATTTGGATTAAAAGGCCTAATTCGAAAAACAAGAAGTGATGCTGGCAAAATACATGTAGAATCGGAAGTAGCTGTGGCAATTGAGCAACTTATTTTGAAGTACAGAAGAAATTCGCTAACATCTATTCATCGAATGGTTTGTGAACAATGTCAGAAAAAGGGCTGGCAACAACCGAGTTATTATCAAGTGTATAAGGTATCGCAGTCCCTTTCGCAGGCTTGAAGAAGTTAGCGCATGATGGTGAAAAAGCATACGAAAATCAATATGATTTAATTCACCGACGAGAAGCAAGCTATCCCAATGAGATTTGGCAAGCTGATCACACTCCATTAGATATTATAGTTTTAAATGAAAAAGGAAAACCAGAAAGACCTTGGCTAACAATTATTTTAGATGACTATAGTCGTGCAATTGCTGGGTATTTCCTGACTTTTCAAAATCCCTCTGCAATACATACATCATTGGTCTTACATCAAGCGATATGGAGAAAAAGTAATCCCGATTGGCAAATATGTGGTATACCTGAAATTTTTTATACAGACCATGGAAGTGACTTTACGTCCAACCATTTGGAGCAAGTAGCAATTGATTTGAAAATTAATCTAGTCTTTTCTGCAATTGTGTTCCAAGAGGACGAGGGAAAATTGAAAGATTTTTTTAACCGTCAATCAATTTTTGCAATTTACCTGGGTACTTGGGAAATCAAACTACTAGTTCACTTCTTACCCTAAAGGAACTGGATGAAAAATTATTTAATTTCCTTATATATAATTATCATCATAGGCTTCATGGTACAACAAAAAAAGAACCGATACAGTCGTGGAATAATTCTGGATTCCTTCCCAATATGCCAGAAAGTCTGGAAAGTCTTGATTTATTATTGCTAAATGTAGCAAAACCAAGGAAAGTTCATTCTGACGGGATTCATTTCCAAGGACTTAGATATATAGACACAAATCTAGCTGCATACGTTGGTGAAACAGTCATTATTCGTTATGATCCGAGAGACATTGCGGAGATTCGAGTGTTTTATCAAGATAAATATTTATGTACGGCTATTTCCCCCGAGATTTCTGATTATACAGTAGACTTAAAGGAGATTGTTTCAGCACGAAATAAAGTACGGAGAAATCTAAAGAAACAACTTGATTCTGGAAAAACGGTTGCGGAAGAAATTGCCCTATCAAAGCAACACGAGCTAGGGAATAAAACAAATGAATCTAATTCTAAAAAGTCGAAACTAAAGAGGTATTTCAATGAATAAAGGGCAAAAGTTTATTGAAACAAAAGAATTTAAGAGATTTGCCGAGTTCTGTGATGCATGTATTAGATACAATATATAGGTATTTGTTATGGATTACCGGGTGTAGGAAAAACATTGTCCTCAAGGTACTATTCGAATTGGGATTCCATCGAAAAAACAAATAGCTTATAAAACAGCAAACAATATTGGCCTAGATGCAGATGAAAAGATACTTGAAGCTAGAACAATTTTTTATACAGCTCCGGCAGTACGAGCGACTAAAATGACTGAACAGATCAATCTTATTGGTTCCAGAATGAATATGGTAAGAACTATGTATAAAGTACTTACTAAAGGAGAAGAAGAAAATTACACCACTGACGCTTATGAAATATCGACTTGATTATTGTTGATGAAATTGATCGCCTAAAAGTGCAAAATTTAGAACAACTTAGGGATATTTACGATCGAAATGACATTGCAATGATATTAATTGGAATGCCTGGCATTGAAAAACATTAGCACGATACCCTCAACTCTACTCCAGAATTGGATTTGCTCATGAATTTGATAAACTAAGTAAAGATGAAACCCATCATATTCTAGAGTATAAATGGGAAGAGTTAGGACTTTCTATAAAGCTTGAGGACTTTTCCGATTATGAAGCAATAACCAGCATAATAAAGATTACTGGAGGGAACTTCAGGCTCATACAGAGACTGTTCACTCAAATTGAAAGAATACTTGAAATTAACCAGCTCGAGACGATAACAACAGAAGTTGTTGAAGCCGCACGAGATAGCTTAGTAATCGGAATCAAGTAAGTATAAAAGGCTATCTCTCGATTGTTCAGCAGTCGGGCCATTTTGTTGCATAAAGTAGAAATTTAAATAAAAAGATGGAGGAAAAAATGATCTTTACATCAGAAGAAAAACAATTCGCAGTCGCATTGAAATCCATTGCACGAAATTTAGAGATAAAAGAATACATTCAGCAATCTCTGAACTTTATCCGTTGTTTCAAAGGTCAGCTAAGCGATTTGTAACAGGTGAATCAAAAGAAGACGGTGTAGCATCGGTAATCAGCTTATAAATAAGGGTATCGTATTTCTCTTGAATTTATCGGAGAAAACACGGTCAGCAGGGAAAAGTGTATTCAAGCAAAAAATGAATTTTTGAAACTAATACAAGAATGCGGGGAACGGGGGCTAAATACTCGTATCTCTTTTGATCTATCTCATATTGGTTTAGCAGTCGATTCTGAATTAGCTTTTCAAAACTTATTAGAGATGGCAAAAGAGGCACACGATAATGGCTTATCGCTCATGATTAGTGCCGAGGAATCAAATAAAACAGAGCAAGTCTTGTCAGTTTACAAAAGAGCCGTTGCTCGATATACAAACATAGGGTTACTCTTCAGGCTCAATTGTATCGGTCGCTTGATGATCTTAGGGAATTACTTAACTACTCCAGTGCGATTCGTCTTGTAAAGGGAGCCTTTCAAGAACCGTCAGATATTTGTATCCCTCGTTCCGAAAAGTTGGATGAACGGTATATTGAATTAGTGGATTTATGCGTGGAGGCGGAACATACGGTTTCAATTGCTTCGCATGATGAAGCAATATATAAGCAGTTATCGAACATGGTTATTTAAAAAATCCATATGTAGAAGCAGAGATTGTATGGCATTCGCCCGGATTTTGCAAACAACTTAAAGTTGACGGACTCCCTGTTCGTGTTTATTTGACATATGGTAGTGAGTGGTATTATATCTCACTCATAGGATTGCTGAATATCCACCAAATATTTATGTTGCTATTACAGACATGATTCAGGGGTCCGAAGACACCTCGGTACTTTATTAAACAAACTGGGCGCGATTGGCACAAGAAATTAAAGGGGTGGCGATTGCCATCTCTTTTTTATTTGGGCCTGTGCAAAATAACACTTAAAATAGGTGCAAATTAACTCCTAAAGTGACACGTGATCCTTCCGCTGCTGCTCGATCTGAGCGTACAGCTTCCGGATCTCCTCGGTCGCCTGTTCGACTATAGACATAACGAAAAAGCCACTCCGGGATGCTTTCTCCGTTGCGGCTCTCTTTGTGAGGTTCTTCCTCTACAGCCGTATATTTCCTTAAATCCCAGTTCTAGTCCACTTAATCTTCAAAAACGGCGCTGGCTTTCGCTTTCCCAAACTTAGCCTTAAGAGTAACTTTCTTGCTTTTTAGGATACGAGTAGCTACCGCACCCGTCACTACTATGACCGCACCCGTAACGCGCGACCTACTTGTTTGACCGCTTTTTGACCAGCTTCCGATGTTACACACATCCTTTACAACTTTTAATCCTTCGACTGGTAGCATCATGATCCTCCTCCGAATATGAAACATTCAATTACCTTTGCTGAACCATCTCAATAATCCGCGCGGCTGCTTTCCGTATGTATCGACGCGAGAGAGGATCTCCCCCAGCTGAGCGCTTGTCTGCTCCTGACCCTTTCGGATCTCGTCTCCGAGGCTGTTCTGTACGTCAGAGATCCGTCCGGAGAGCTGTTCAGTCCCGGTAGCTGCTTCCCGGCGAGCTTCGTCAAGCTCTCGTCTTAGTCCGTCGTTCTGTTCTGCCAGCATGACAACCGCCCTTTTTAGCTGATCGATCTCTCCAGCAAGTTGCATGAGGTACGGTTTTCCATCGTCGTCATTTGTCATCGGAACGATGATCTCGCGCACCACACCGCGCAGCTGCTCGCGTATAGAATCCGGATGCTCGTTCGCGTCTTCATTTTCGATATGAATCCGAATAACTCGACCGCTTCCTCCGTGTAGCGCATTGTCCGCCCTGATCCAACTGTCGGCAGAAACTCTTTTGAACTGACGCGCCCAATCCGCGAGCGTCGTTCTCGGCCTTCCGATTCGCTCGGATACATCTACAAGTGAATATGTCCGTTTGAAATCCATCCGTCGTTATCCCTCCATCTCACTGACACGTCACATCGTTATCTATCCGTCATTCGACGCAAAGACACGCCATTCCTGCTTCTGAACGCCTTTCAGATCGATTTAGTTTAGTAGAGTAAGGGGATAACTCATCCCATCAATCTAAACGC
>NZ_CP017771.1 GCF_001857945.1 Paenibacillus crassostreae | reverse complement strand
CCAAAACCACTCTTTTCTGATTTTACCTTTGATTTCATTGTAACATAAGTTGATAGTTATATGGTTAATGAACATAGATTAATGAACGGAGTTATGTTACGTTTAAAACAGTAAAAGACACCTCTCAGGGAGTAAAAAGGTGCGTGTTCAGAAAAGGACGGGTTTTGGAACATAGAAGATAATTAAGTAATCTAAATGTAAAATGAAAGATAAGTTTAAAATGTGGATTTGAAATAAACCCCAATAATTTACAAGGTTTTTTGTTCAGCAATCGGGTCAATTAGGGGTAATACCAGCGTCCATGCAACCAGGGGCAAAGTAAACTATGAAGTGTCAAAAAGTATTATACACAGTATTTAAACAATATTATTTTAACCCCGTTCCTACCCAGAACGGGGTTATGCATGTTTGGGATTTGAACTTTAAATAACTTTATTGTCATTCAAACACCGAACTTAACGTTGTAAATTTGCATTTTGCTTATGGCACCTCTAATTTGACTAACATTTATTCCTGACTTTGTAGTAGTTCGGGGAATAAATAATGTATTATATGCATAGTCAAACGTCGAGACTTTCCTTTGTATGGATAGGTATGCATATACATTGAAGGATTAAAGTTCGCTTCAATAATTCCATAAGCATTATTATTAGCTGCAGGAACATCTTTATTTTCTATAATCAAATCAATCCCACTAATTTTAGCCCCAAGTGCTGATACCGCATCCACTGCTATTTTTTTATAGTCATCAGAAATTTCATCGGTCACATCAATTGAGTCTCCACCTGTGCTGACATTAGAGTTTTCACGCAAATAGATGATCTCATCAACTTTTGGAATCGAATCAGCTCGATATCCTTGACCTTTAAGCATAAGATTCTCCAATTCACCTAATTGTATAATTTCTAAAGGGGTCCTATGGTCTCTTCCTCTTAAAGGATCACGGTTCTTTTCAATGACTAACTCTTCAATGGTATGTTTACCGTCACCTTTAACATTAGCAGGAACTCGTAACAAAATAGCATATACTTTATCATTTAACACAAAAAATCGATATTCTGTTCCATTAAGAAACTCTTCGATTAATACAGAAGAATCTTCTTTAAATGCGAGTGTGATGGCTTTTTGATAATCTTCGTAATTTGCGCCTTCTTTGAAGATTGATATGCCCAATCCGTAGTTCGTTGTTTTCGGCTTCACAACAAAAGGTTTGGTGGAAAATATATCATAGGAACGTAAAGCTTTTTCTATGTCATTAAATTCCTTACCTTTCGGCACACGGAATCCATGTTGTTGAAGAATTTTCTTTGTTACTGTTTTATTTTCCATAATTAAAGTTGATACATAACTATCTTTACTTGTCATATTACCATTTTTTACATACTCAACATGATCTTTTAATTGAAGCTTCAAAAATTGATCTTGCCGATCCAAAACTTCTACCTGGATTCCTTGCTGAATAGCATCAAACATTAAAATCTGAGTGGACAACTCCATGTCAGTAAATCCTGTTAATTGATATGGCTTATCCCATAATTTTTTATAATTTTCTTTGGCAATACTCGTAGCCACTTGACCTTGACTGCTTTTTTCACTCTCTTTGTAAAGTCTTCCAGCTAAAGTCTTGCTTGGGTCCATTAGCATTTCTCTCAGATGAACAAATAACGTATCTGAAATAGTCAAATTTAAAATTGCTGCTAAATGTTCCATCTCATCAATCATATTTTTAGCTTCTATTTCAAATTGTGTATGCTCTAATGGGTGCTCAAGAGCCACTATATCATTGTAAAAGTCGCCCATTTTTACCCACTCATCACAATTTTCTCCTTCATCTTTCCAGAGTAAATAAATTAAGAAAAGATGGAGAAATTCCGCTTGTTCATAACCAATTCCATACGGTTCAAAAGGATTTAAATCTATATTTCGCAATTCAATATATCTAATACCGTGATCCGCTAGATCTGAAACATGATGTCCGCCTCTTAAACGGACAGGTGAATAAAATTCTTTTTCTTCTGATAGAAGCCCTCTTTTAACCATAGAAGAAAGGTCTGAAAGATAGTTCTGTATGCTACTATATGACACTTGAACATCATCAGAATTAGTATAACCATATTTACTGTTTCGAATGCTTCTTACTGCCTCATTCAAAGAATCTTCTTCAAAAAAATTCTTTTCACTACTAGGAGAAGCTCCATAAAAATAAGTGAATAACCATCGATAGTGTAAATAGTTTCTTGTGGCTTTTAAATAAATCTCTGTTTTAAAATGGCGATAATCTTTAATCTCCGATTGTGTGTTAAATAACGCTTGAATTAACTCATCCCCAAATTCAAAGTTAAAATGAACACCACAAATCATTTGTTTACGACGACCATAAGAATTGGATAAAGTTTGACGATATAGAACATTTTCAACACTTTTCAATTTTGCAATCATAATATTTTCTTCTTTTTCTGGTAACTGTGGCGGCATACTTAATGGCCAAAGCATCTCATTATTACCCATAGAACGATATGCAACGTCATGGATAGCTGCTAAGTAATTAAACTGTTCCTCTAATGTCTCAGTAACAGGTGTGATTATTTCCATCTGTAATTCTGAAAAGTCCCGCTGAATATACGGATGATCATCTCGCATCGAAATACTTTTAGGATGATCCGTTTTAGCTAAATTCCCGGATAAGTCAACTCGTTTACTTTCTTTTTCAATCCCATAACGAGCTTTTAATAAGTATGGTTTGACACGGTCATTGACTAACATTTTTTTAATATCCATATTATCTATACCTCCTAATTCTTTTACCTTTAAAAAAACAATCAAAAATATCCACACTTCAATTAAATGTGGATATTCAACATTCTAAATCTTATTGATTAAAAAGCATCATCTTAATTGTTTGACATGGAAAGCGAAATGATCTTCCAAGAACGTAGAGATGAAGAAATAGCTATGATCATAACCTTCCATTTTCTCGTAATTTACTGTTTGGTTATTTTTCCGTGCATTTTCTAAGAAAGTAGTCTCTTCCAATTGTTCTGGATAAAAAGTATCTGCAGTTCCTTGTGAAATAAGAATGGGTGGCACGCCAGTTTCTTTGATGAGTTCTGAAGCATCCCATTCTTTCCAATTTGCTTTGTCTTCACCTAAATAAGAGGAGAATGCTTTTATTCCCCATGGGACTTGACTAGGATTTAAAATAGGAGAAAAAGCAGAAATCGCTTTGAATCTCGCAGCATTTTTCATCCCAATCACTAATGCTCCATGGCCTCCCATTGAGTGGCCCATTATACTTTCTTTTCCCGAAAAATTAGGGACTAAAGTGGACGCAATTCCTGATAATTCATCTGTAATATACGTATACATTTTATAATTCTTTGCCCATGGATTTTGTGTGGCATTTAAATAAAAACCTGCACCTTGTCCAAGGTCGTATGCATCATCATCAGCAACGTTTTCTCCACGTGGTGAAGTGTCTGGAATAATGACTGCCACTTGATATTTTTCAGCTAATCTTTGAAAACCACTTTTTTGGCTAAAATTATCATCTGTACAGGTTAAACCAGATAGCCACCAGATAAGAGGGATTTCTTTCTTTTCTTTATTTGATGGTAAGTAGATACTAAATGTCAAATCACATTGTAAGACTTCCGAGTAATGGCTGTACTTATATTGTAATCCATCAAAGGAGGAATGTTTTTCAATTAGTTTAAGACTCATTATTTCACTCTCCATATGTTTAAATTGTGCGGATTGACTCACCTTTTATGAAGGAAGTCAAATGCCTTATTGATATCCATACCCATAATTACATAATAAAATCCATTATACAATACTGACATATTTGTCACTATGATATAATAGTGAAAGAAAGGAAAATCCTTGTTAGAAAACTTTACGACAACTTGTAAATAAGAAGCCCTATTGGTATGATGCGGAGATTGCATCCATAGAAAACTTAAATGGAGCATCAAACAAGGCAAAGATTAGAATTCTTATATACGAGAATTTCTGAAAAACCAAAAGAACATTCTAATATCATTTGGATGGTTTAA
The DNA here is from genome assembly GCF_001857945.1 of Paenibacillus crassostreae. Lineage (NCBI taxonomy): Bacteria > Bacillati > Bacillota > Bacilli > Caryophanales > Paenibacillaceae > Paenibacillus > Paenibacillus crassostreae. Next base: position 17,364 of record NZ_CP017771.1, on the reverse strand, counting down.
ACCGTGTTACATCAATACTTATAAGGAGTGAATATAATTGGAAATTAATTATAAAGATAAAACTTATTTTACTGGCAAAGATTTGGCTTTATCAGTTATAGGAGGACGTTGGAAAATAGTGATTATATGGTGTTTGTTACAGGAGTCTCCATTGAGGTTAAGTGAAATGCAAAAAAAACTTCCCGAAGTCAATCAACGCATGTTAATTAGACAATTAAGGGAATTAGAAGATGATAACATAATTATTAGAACTGTATACCCCGTTGTACCTCCTAAGGTTGAGTATCAACTAAGTGAAATCGGTTGTCTCCTAGAACCAGTTGTAACTTCAATCTGTGATTGGGGAGATATTTTTAGCAACTCTTTAGAAAAAGACGCTCAAAAAATAGAGATTGAATAAAATCTAAGTGTACTAAGCATGGGAATAAGAGAGAAAAAACAAGCATTAATTTTTTCTGTTCGCGTACCTGTTCATTACGCTTTTGGCTATTATGACATATTTGTCAGTATGGTAGGTTGAGTTACAATATGTAATCATGTAAATGTAAACAGTATAGTGTTTCACCATGTTTTACGTATTAATGTGGTCATAGTGTCAAATACGTCAGTATTGTCACCGGTTTATTTATATGTAATTATGGGTATGGTAACGCTATAAAAACAAAAGAAAGAAGGGTTTCATTTGAAAAGTAAAGCAGCCGTTGCATTTAAAGCGGGAGAACCGCTTCAGATTGTAGAAATCGATGTAGAGGATCCAAAAGCCGGAGAGGTTTTAGTAAAAATACTGTACACTTCAGTTTGTCATACAGATGCTTATACATTATCAGGGGATGATCCAGAAGGCGTATTCCCTGCCGTTTTAGGTCATGAAGGTGCTGGTGTTGTAGTAGCTGTAGGTGAAGGAGTTACTTCAGTAGAACCAGGAGATCATGTTATTCCACTCTACACACCTGAATGTGGAAAATGTAAGTTCTGTCTTTCTGGCAAAACAAACTTATGTAGTGCCATACGGGAAACACAAGGTAAAGGGCTAATGCCTGATGGAACGACTCGTTTCTCTTATAATGGAGAGCCTATTTATCATTACATGGGAACAAGTACATTTAGCGAATACACAGTGGTTTCTGAAATCTCATTAGTAAAAGTTGAAGACAACAACGTACCGCTTGATAAAGTTTGTCTATTCGGGTGTGGGGTAACTACTGGTATTGGTGCTGTTCATAACACCGCGAAAGTTGAAGAAGGAGCTGTGACAGCTGTATTTGGTTTAGGAGCTATTGGATTAGCTGTAATCCAAGGATTGGCTCAAGCAAAAGCAAGCCGAATCATTGCCATTGATATGAATGATGGTAAAGCTGAATTGGCTAAAAAAATGGGCGCGACTGATTTTATTAATCCTTCTAAGTTTGATAAGCCAATCCAAGAAGTCATCGTTGAAATGACTGAAGGAGGAGTAGATTATAGCTTCGAGTGTATTGGAAATGTCGAAGTAATGAGATCTGCTCTTGAATGTTGTCATAAAGGTTGGGGAGAAAGTATTATTATCGGCGTAGCAGCTGGAGGGAAAGAGATTCATACCCGTCCATTCCAATTAGTTACAGGTCGAGTATGGAAAGGATCAGCTTTTGGCGGAGTTAAAGGTAGAACTGAACTTCCAGGAATGATTGAAGACTTCATGAATGGTAAAATCGATTTAGATTCGTTCATTACCCATCATTTGGACTTTATGGATATAAACGAGGCATTTGATTTGCTTCATAAAGGTGAATCGATCCGTACAATTTTAACATATGAAAAATAATGAATATATTCTAGGAGGAAAGCATATGACTACCACTAAATTGCATCCAAGATTAGATAACGGGATTACTGATTATCCAGAAGTAAAAGACTTTGCAGGAGGGACATTAAAGTGTCTTTGTGAATCAAATAGAGTAGAGGTCAAGGTAGATGCCCAAACATTGCACAACCATGCATGTGGTTGTTCTAAGTGTTGGAAACCAGAAGGTGCCGATTTTTCTTTAGTAGCTGTAGTACCTCGTGACAAAGTTCATGTCATTAGTAACGGCGATAAGTTAGAGATTGTTGATGAAACAGCTACAATTCAAAGACATTTTTGTAAAGAATGTAAAGCACATTTATTTGGTCGTATAGAAAATAAAGATCATGCATTTTATGGTTTAGATTTTGTTCATACAGAATTATCAGAGGATAAAGGGTGGTCCGCACCACAATTTGCAGCATTTGTTTCGTCTGTAATCGAAACAGGTACAGCTCCTTCCCAAATGGCTGATATCCGAAAAGAGTTAAATAATATTGGATTACCTACCTATGATGTCCTATCACCTGAGTTAATGGATTTACTTGCTGCTAAAACTGCTGAACTGAATGGCACATTGCAAGAATAAAAGTTATATTTTAATGTAGTAATTAAGAAATAATAAACTAGTTAGATGAACTTTCTGTTTTTATAAACTAGCGGTTGTTCATTAATTGTAAAATCGTTAGTTTATAAAAACTATTGTCGTTAAGAGTCCTTTTAAACTCAAGTTCCGCTTCAATCTCACATATTTTAAAGAATTCTCCAGATTGAAAAGATACACAAAAGCACTTACTCTTTTTCAAAGTAAGTGCTTTTGTGTATTGATTCTTTTTGGTAGCGTACAAGTATATTTTGATTGAGATTAATTTTTGTGTTTCACATCAATTTTTAATAGGATTGAACATTCAGGCACGTAAGCGTACTTTATTTGAGTATTCACACCTAATTGGATCATAATAACGTTAGAAAAAGGAGATTGAGCGATGATGACTACTTATGAAGAAAATGTAGCTAGTTTTGAAAAAATCGATTCCGAAAAAGCACAGGCATTGGTAAAAGGGAGAGCCGAAGCCTTAATCTATATTGGAAAGGCTGTTTGTCCTTATTGTCAAATATTCGTTGAAAAACTAAAAAAAGTTGCTGTGGAAACTAATACGACTATCTATTATGTGAATAGTGCGGAAAAATCCGATATGGAAGGTATTACGGCCTTCCGTAATGAATACGACATTCCAACGGTTCCTGGTTTCGTCGTTACTAAGGGTGACACAGTAAAGGTAAAATGCGATTCATCCATGTCAGAAGAAGAAATCAAAGCTATTATGAATAAATAATTCAATTGCAAACAGTGGTCTTCCGCAATCGGGCGCGATTGCGGAGCAATGAGCAGTCACTTTTTTTTTTGAATAGATCATAACGTTCAATAAATGGTGGATGTAAATAATTGAGAAACCCAGCTAATCTTCTCATGTGAAGGTAGCTGGGTTATTAAAGTCGGAAGTGCAAAATAACACTTAAAGCAAGCGCAAAATAACATCCAAAGTGACAGTCTTTATCCTACGCTGTCGATTGAGTAGTGTCAATACTTTTAAGTTACGACACCAACAAGACTTAATTCTAATCATTAGAACTAAGTCTTGAATTTGAATTAAGTCTAATGTAAGATGGGGATAAGAAAAAACCAATCCACTAATGGAGGGATTTACATGAAGGGAATTTCCGTTTCGCAAAGTTCAGCAAACATTGTGCTTCAGCAAAAATTAGACCCAGCAAAACAGTATACTTTTCAGGAAATCAAAGACGTACTTGCAACAGAGTTCAATGGTATTAATGACAACCAATGCTCAGGCTTGATACATCGATCTCACAGTAAAACTGATGGTGTTTTAGTGAAAAGCGACAAATATTATCAACTTCGTGCAACTGCTACTACAACAAACAATGGCTTAGAAGAAGCTAAGAGTATCCTTAAAGATGCTTTACGAGAAATTGAACTTATTCCTAATAAACAGATTAAGACAGCTGAACAATTTAACGAGCTTATTGAACTAAAGAGGAAACTCAACGAACTTATTAAGTAAAATCTAAAAAGACATTAGCTACTAATATAGATAATGTCTTTTTAGATTCATAACTGTTATGTAATTACATCATTTGGTAAGTAACATTTATTTTTATTTTTCAACAATAAAACTACCCAGGGTGGATTTATTGTTATAAAAAACATCCCTGGGTTTAAAAATATTAATCCAAGGGTATTTACATTTTGATAGATTCATATATAATAGAGCATATGGAATATATTTCCGAGAGGGGAATCTAGTATGGTTCAGAATGTACAAGAAGGAATTAGCTCTTTAAGTGATCTTATAACACGCAAAGGGGACACGTCAGAATTACAGCTCAAAGCTTTCTTATGTAACAACCTCGGACGTAACACATTGCTGGCAAAAGTGCCTATGTATGAGTTTTATCGCATGTCTGAAGTAGCTAATGAGCGCAGCGAGGATGGAACCCCCGTTGCACAACGTAAGCTAGACATAAAACACGCTGCGGAGTTGGCTCGTTATATCATCAAAGGATTAATCTCAGCAACTGTAGAATTAAATCCCTCGGATGATGGACCTATCATGAAGGCGCGTAAAAGACTTCAAGAGTTAGTAGGTAAACAACCATACTTGGCTTTACAACCAATCGTCGCTAATTTGAGAACGGCTGGTCGTAACGGAAGCAACCTTCGAGCACAACAACTAGAAACAGCCGATCGAGAGGGTATGGGTATTCGCGTTTGGTTAGGACAAAAAGATATTATGTGGGTTGTTGATGGGCAACACCGGCGTAAGGCGATTCAAATGGTAATTGAATTCCTGGAGGAAATAAGAATTGACCAAAAATATCCCCCTAAGAAGCAATCTTTATTTCCGCATAACCGTGATGAACGTATTGTTCCACATGACGAATTGGCTGTATGGATCGAATGTTATGAGTTAACGCGTGGTGATTGTACGGTTAGTATGGATATTCACTTAGGTTTAAATATCATTGAAGAGCGGCAGTTATTCCATGATTTGAATAACCTCGCGAAAAAGGTTGAAAAGAGTCTCGCTCTAGAATTTGATAGCTCAAATGCTGTGAACGCGTTCATTAAAGATGAACTCATTGATGGAGGACTTATCAACGTATCTATGGGGGACAAGTTGGATTGGGAAGATGACGATGGTTCCTTCTCGAGAAAGGATCTTGTGGCGGTTAATGCCCATTTGATCTTGAATAAATCAAATATTAATAGTGCGGCTCCGGCAATTGTACAGCCTCGTCTACCTATCGCCAGACGCTATTGGCAATCAGTAGCTCAAATTCCTGGATTCGGAGAGAATGGGGCTAGGAGGCTTACAGTTTCTGCCCAATCTGTTCTTCTGAAAGCAATCGCAAAACTAACGTACGATTTTGCCTTCGGTCGTCAAGCGGATATCAATTTGTTGGACAAGCTGTTGGATGGGATAACAGATATGGATTTTAGCCACGACAATCCAATGTGGCGTTATTATCAGCTGACAGAGGATGAATTGAAGCGATATGGACTGGATAGCTTGACTGAATATTTGCCAGATAATGCAACAGGAAATCGGGATGTTGGTAACTTTGACTCGGAGACTGGCTGGATGAGGTTTGGGGCGAAACATAATGATATATATCCAATTATCGGGGATATGATTCGTTGGAAACTACGCCTTCCTAATCGGCATGAATCGCGACTTTAAGCAGGAGAAAAACAGGGGAAAAATAAATACGATTACTAACCTGCCACTCATCGATATCGATAAATGCATAAGCTCAGTCACTTAACTAGTTAATAATTGACTAAGAATATTATCCACGGAAACGGGTATGGGCAACGACACTATTTTGTGGCATTTCGCAGCTTGCTCGCACGAAATGCCCATCTATATCATCGATTAGTTGCACAGTTCTTTCTGCATCCTTTAAGGAGGTGATTACGTTCATATCTTTAGATTAAATGCTCTCCGTCCCTCTTGTCCATGCAAAAAAAGGCACAGCATCTGAGAAATGCCACGCCTGGTTTGACCCTGTAAGGGCCGATATAGTACTACGACTAATGCTATTATAGCATGTACCTCGGCCAAACAATATTTTAATCTATTGGAGGTATTTAATTAATGACTACTACAATTCCTACACTAACTGTTACTAACCCGATCGATATCCATTGGAGTCATGTTGGTTGCACCGTTCTTTCCAGCTCCAAATACGGACTCGAGTATGACCGCATTAAGGTTCTACATGAAATTGGGTTAAATGCTCCACTTGCCCAAGACGAAAGCTTCTATGCTCCACCTGCAAACCGTGCGATTGACGTCCGCGCTTTATTCCCGGATGGCAATATCGTAAGCTTCGTTGGCCAACGCTATTCAGACCTGCAGGACGAGCTTCAAAAATATAGCCAAGCCGTTGCGGATGGGAACGTTGAAGAACTGAATCGACTACATCATCTCTTTCTCTCGACAACGATGCTGTCACCGGTACTCTTTAAAGCCGGTACCCAAGTACTTACATTCGAATATGAACTAGCCCTCTATCCAATGGAAGGCACTCCATCTGATTTTGAATTGACGCTGCTTGCACCAATGCCGTCATTCCGACCTGCTGGCCAGAGTCAAATCACGGTCCGCATCGACTTACCAAGCTCGAATAATCTAGCATTCAATGCCGACGTGATAGAAGCAGCAGGTTATGAATTTGACCCAGCGACCGGGGCCGTAACAGGTGAGGTGCAAAAAATCATCGAAGGTGACTATGGCCTCCGCAAAATCATCGTCTGGAACTGGCAGGTTGACCCATTCTTCCGTGTCCATTATCGTTACCGCTAAAATAAATGCCCCCGATCTATCTTCGGGGGGACTATGGCCTCCGCAAAATCATCGTCTGGAACTGGCAGGTTGACCCATTCTTCCGTGTCCATTATCGTTACCGCTAAAATAAATGCCCCCGATCTATCTTCGGGGGCATTTATTTAGGCTTAATAGGCTCTACTGATGAGAAGGAATGGACTGTAAGTGAGTTATTTATTAAAGGGTACATCAGGTGGAATTGACTAACTATCTAATGGAGAATTGTCCTGGAGCCACAGCTTTAGCGGTCTCTTTCTTTAAATTAAAACTCCCAATCATTTACAAGGCGGATCCCATAGAAAATTTTCTGCCTGCGGGACTCCTATTTTCAGATACCTTTTTAAACCTTCCACTCATACACCGTATCCCTCTTAGATACTGTTGTGCCAGGATATTTTTAATAGACATGAAGTGTTTGGTTTGAATTAACCCCATGAATTATTCATAACGTAGATGCCTTGAGTTTCGCGAAAGCGGCTTTCGGTAGGGACATGCAGAAATCATGGGGGCCAAAATTAATGGCAACTGGAGTAGAGACGTTAGTATTCAAGTGCCTAGTCAAGCCTGAATATATTAACCTCTGACAGTTGAATTGCGTTGCTTGGAACATTAGACTTACCTCTAAAAACTGTTATAAAGTGCAAATAATGCTTTCTCTTGTTTCCTCCGAATTCCTACGTAATAGAGGGAAAGTCCATAATTTACTTGAATTATATACGGAAATTCGTTTATACTATGGATGAACAAAGAAATTTGTTCTGATGATCAAACAATTTTGATCCAACTACGCAGACGAGGCGCTCGTGCGTACCCACTTGGGGGCACCGTAAAGTGTGAAAAACAATTCCATTCCTATCCCACAGGGAGATGATCTCTGTCGCTGCCACCTTTATATTTTAAAATTACGTGGATCGGCCTTGATGTTTATCAGGGTCGATTCTTTGTTTAGGGGAAATATTATGTCCTTATCCGTACAAGATCTATTAACTTTAAAGGAACTACCTTCAGAAGACGATCTGACGTTACAACTGCTTGCATTTTTTTATGAAGAACATATTTGCCATCAGATATTCCACTATAAGATCAGAGATAAGCGTAGGGATATTCAACTGCGCTTCAAGACGATTGACCTTCCTCATCTGCTTGGCATTCATAAAATAAAAACTGGCTCTGGATACAGAGGGAAACGGGGATTTCCTGAACTAAAGAACGGGAACATTACTCTTGATCTTCTGAAAAGCGCTAATATTGGCGGTTACGAAAGCACCATTCATCGTATTTTACATTTCCCTTTTTTGTATCAATTGATTCATGCACCGACCTTTATTATTTTTAATCCTCATATTGCGAGAAGCATGATAGACGCTGAGTTTATGCTCTATAACCGCTATAGCGGGCGATATATTCACCTCGGTATAAAGAAAGAAGCTAGCACTGATCTATATACTCCTGTCACCTTCTTAGAAAGAAAAAATGTATATAATGGCATGAAAATAGTTCCGGTTGATGAAATCATAATTATTCCTGAAAAGAAGGATACATAGGAAAAAGACCCTGAACAATTCAGGGTCTTTTTTAATCCGATTTTGGTCACTAGGTTTAATGAGGTACCATATATTATAAATCATCGTAACTTGATTTTTTTATTGTCGCAACTATGATAATGTAAACATTATTATAGTTCATAGGGAGTAGAGTGTATGTTTCTCTCAATCAATCTCAACATCGATAGGATGACCAAAGTCCTCTGGCAGGTTATACATACTAGTTATTACACGGGCATACTTTATACCCTGTAGCTTTCCTTTAAGGAATTCGTTTGTCGGATCTGCTTCGATCTCAACCTCTAAATCAGCTATGCATTGCGAAAAGTAATTCATAAGATAATCAAGTTCTTTCTGCATGCTATTTCCAACTCCAATCAGATTTACTAGTATCTACTCTAGATTTTCACTTGTATTGTGTAATTTACAGGATAGGTGATATAATGCAAGCATATCTTATTTCATTCTACTTATTTTCTGCGAGAGCCATGCGGCATGCTCGTCATTCTAATTGTGGTACTAATTAATTTATACTATAAGTCTGTCTAATTATCCTTTAGGATACCATTAACATAACTTTAATCGTCACTCTCTCTGGGATTGACTACTATAAAAATTCAAAACACCTTTCGGTGGAGCTAAGCAATACTCCTTACTGAAAGGTGTTTTTTTATATATAAATTTCCTATTCGGTAGAAAGAGTTAAGTTATGACCAGGGGCTCCACCCCAAAGATCGCTTGCGATCGCTGGCTGGTTGGAAAAGTGGAGCAAGAGAATACGGCATTGTCCGAACGTTTTCTCTTTAAGAAACAAAAAGAAATCGGCAAAGGATGATCGAGGTCGAAGACCTGGCCAAGTTTGGCTGTTGCTTCTAGCGACGATCGCTCGAGCAGAATGCGTAAGCATTCACCCGTTGGCGGGAAAGCTCAATTAATTACTCATAACAAAAAGTGAATTGAGCCCTAGAAGGTCGCTTTCTCTCTGATATCTTTCCTTTCGAAAGGAAAGATATCAGAGAGAAAGCGACGGCGCACACATCTCAGGTGCTAAGAACAGCAAGGGTTTCAGCAAACTTTCGTTTCCCAGATAAACGAGGAAACGATGAGGACGCTGGCTACTTGCTAGTAGGAAGAGTCTGTTCTTTTTAGGAAGAAAAGATGATCTACGTGCTTCGCAAGTTCAAATTTGAAGGGAGGAAGTACCAGCATGCAGGACCAAATTACTCGCGACGATCTTATCTCAATCCTGGAGTTGTATACAGAGAGAATATGTGAGGGTTCTCCTCATGGGTAAATCTCCTTGTGAAGTTCAAGTTGATAAGTTTTTCAAACATACGCGTGCGAATAGTTTCGCAACACGCGATCGATATAAGGATGATTGCCAGCAGTTTTCGCGTTTTTGTAGTGAAAAATTCAAGTTGCAAAACATCCGGAATATGAACGATAAGCATGTGGCCGCATTCATTAAGGATGCACAACAAAAGGGGTTGGCACCAAAAACAATAAAAAATAAGCTCTCTTCACTTCGTTATTTACATGATTTGTTAGACAAACCTCGATATCAACTATCGGATAATAAGCAACTGCAGTTGCAGCATGGAATTAAGCTTGCCAAGACACCTCAAGTAAATGGAGATCGTTCCTGGACAAATGAAGAATATAGTCGCATGAAGGAAATCTCAAGAGACCTGGGAAACAGCAACGTTGCAGATTGTATGACACTGGCTAGAACGATGGGTCTTCGAGTGACAGAGGCAGCAGCTATTAGTAGAGCTCAGGCAGAATATGCGATCCGAACCGGTGTATATCAAGTTAAGGGCGAATCGAAAAATGGTAAGCACCGTCAGGTTCCGATCAGTCCAGAAGGCAAAGCGATATTTGAACGTCGTCTAGTCGTTACCGATCGTGGCAACCGGTTGTTCATCCGGACTGGCGAAAGAACACACCAGGTCGTAAACCAGATGCAAAAATTCGTGGAGTATCACCGTGATAAAGTGAAGACAGTGGAAGGTACAGAGACTCGGTTGGACAAGCGCGATGGTTCCACACGCGAGTTGACCTTCCATGGTCTTCGGTATGGTTATGTGCAGGATCGTATGCGAGAAGAAGTCGATCGGGGGTTTTCCCGTGATCAGGCAGCTTTAATCGTTAGTAAAGAAGTTGGTCATGAGCGTGGGGACGTGATCAAAATTTATGAAGGTTAATAATTCTTCATAAAACCCCTTATATATCAAGGTTCTTTAGAAAATTATACATTAGTTATACATCATGTATACTCGATTTTTCCTAGTTGTAGTCGGATTTTCTCGTATTTACGAGATTGGTAGATTAACGTATAATTAAGCCCAACAACGAAAAAAGCGCCCTATGCTTTGGTCGGCTAGGCGCTCTTCTTCGTTACTATAACAAGGGACAAGTCTGTCCTTATTTGATTACGTCCATATTAGCATGACGTAACTTAAATAGGCAAGCATGTCCCTCATAAAAATCGGAGGGATTTTTTTCATGTCAAACGAACGGATTGAATACATACAAGATGATGGCCAGTTAAGGGTATTTATTGTTCCCGTTGATATTATGGATGTTCCCGACTTATCTATCTATGAGCAAATGGTGTACATGGTTTTAAGATCCTATGTAAATCCAACAGATCCAACAGCATTTCCTTCCTATCCGACCATAGCGAAACGGGGACGGATGAGTAGAAGCAGCGCCATCCGTGCTGTGGAGGGTTTAGTACAAAAGGGATTGATTACAAAGGAACTCCGGTTGGACGTAAGCAAGAATCGTAAGATCAAAAACACGTCCAACTTATACACATTAATCATGCCAAAGAAGCTCAAGGATAATAAGGGTAGTGTCTCACAGACACGAGGGGTAGTGTCTCACAGACACGGGGGTAGTGTCTCACAGACACCCAATCATAATCATTTAAAAGAACCATTATTAAATAAGATTGATTGTATGAACACACACAAAGAACTCGATTCCTCTTCTGAATCTATTCAAAATGAACTATATGAATCTCTGAATAAATATATCCCTAAATACTTTTATATCGAAGGAATCCCTGTTGGATTGGAATACATAGATGAGATTTTCCTCATGTTAATCACTCAATTCTCGGATCATCTCGATCCTGAGATCGTCGAAATTGCCGCTAAACGATACTTTGACCGAACCGCTAAAATTGCACTGGGGACACCAAACGGTGTTGAAATGACTCTCGAAGTGCGCGAACCAGTAGCGCTATTCCAAATATGTTATAAAGAATCCATAGCGCTATACAAAGCTAAGTACAATCACGCGACTAGACGGCCATAAGAGATCCTCTAAAGCGTTTAGTCTGTCTATCAAATAAATAGTGTATCAAACAATTGAGGACTCTTAAACGACCTCCTGTTAGTTGTGAGGCGGTAGTGGTAGCGATCGATACTGAGAAATAGAAAGCTTCATGAGAGCGTTCAACGACGCGGAACCGCGAAGCGGTATAGCTTTAGAATGTTATGAATCCAGATAGAACAGCATGATGTGAGAGTAGGATTGGATCGTATGAAGAAAAAGACAAAGTGGAGCGCTATACTTTTGGGTGCATTATCGGGTGTAGCTCTGGTTTTCTTGTTAGAGTTGATTAACGTAGACTCATTAAAGTTAATCAAGGTGATGCCGCTCATCTCTTGGGCTAGTGCGTTAGCTTTTGCGCTTAATGGATTGAGGGCTAGAAAACGCGGATGGATAAAGCTCATGCGGCTCAATTATTGGCTGGGATCGAGTTTAGTGATTATCGGATATGGCTGGATGTTGATATAGGCCGTTACAGACGGACACGTGGTCGCATATTAGCCTGTTTTATATGACATGCATATTAAACAAGGGTGAATATATGTAAACGCCTTAGAACGGCTCACAGGGGCTTATGGAGAGTGACCGCACTAAGTTGAACTTAGCGTGCGATGATTGGCCTGAGATGCGTTTAGATTGATGGGATGAGTTATCCCCTTACTCTACTAAACTAAATCGATCTGAAAGGCGTTCAGAAGCAGGAATGGCGTGTCTTTGCGTCGAATGACGGATAGATAACGATGTGACGTGTCAGTGAGATGGAGGGATAACGACGGATGGATTTCAAACGGACATATTCACTTGTAGATGTATCCGAGCGAATCGGAAGGCCGAGAACGACGCTCGCGGATTGGGCGCGTCAGTTCAAAGAGTTTCTGCCGACAGTTGGATCAGGGCGGACAATGCGCTACACGGAGGAAGCGGTCGAGTTATTCGGATTCATATCGAAAATGAAAGACGCGAACGAGCATCCGGATTCTATACGCGAGCAGCTGCGCGGTGTGGTGCGCGAGATCATCGTTCCGATGACAAATGACGACGATGGAAAACCGTACCTCATGCAACTTGCTGGAGAGATCGATCAGCTAAAAAGGGCGGTTGTCATGCTGGCAGAACAGAACGACGGACTAAGACGAGAGCTTGACGAAGCTCGCCGGGAAGCAGCTACCGGGACTGAACAGCTCTCCGGACGGATCTCTGACGTACAGAACAGCCTCGGAGACGAGATCCGAAAGGGTCAGGAGCAGACAAGCGCTCAGCTGGGGGAGATCCTCTCTCGCGTCGATACATACGGAAAGCAGCCGCGCGGATTATTGAGATGGTTCAGCAAAGGTAATTGAATGTTTCATATTCGGAGGAGGATCATGATGCTACCAGTCGAAGGATTAAAAGTTGTAAAGGATGTTGTAACATCGGAAGCTGGTCAAAAAGCGGTCAAACAAGTAGGTCGCGCGGTTACGGGTGCGGTCATAGTAGTGACGGGTGCGGTAGCTACTCGTATCCTAAAAAGCAAGAAAGTTACTCTTAAGGCTAAGTTTGGGAAAGCGAAAGCCAGCGCCGTTTTTGAAGATTAAGTGGACTAGAACTGGGATTTAAGGAAATATACGGCATGTAGAGGAAGAACCTCACAAAGAGAGCCGCAACGGAGAAAGCATCCCGGAGTGGCTTTTTCGTTATGTCTATAGTCGAACAGGCGACCGAGGAGATCCGGAAGCTGTACGCTCAGATCGAGCAGCAGCGGAAGGATCACGTGTCACTTTAGGAGTTAATTTGCACCTATTTTAAGTGTTATTTTGCACAGGCCCAAATAAAAAAGAGATGGCAATCGCCACCCCTTTAATTTCTTGTGCCACAATCGCGCCCAGTTTGTTTAATAAAGTACCGAGGTGTCTTCGGACCCCTGAATCATGTCTGTAATAGCAACATAAATATTTGGTGGATATTCAGCAATCCTATGAGTGAGATATAAATACCACTCACTACCATATGTCAAATAAACACGAACAGGGAGTCCGTCAACTTTAAGTTGTTTGCAAAGATCCGGGCGAATGCCATACAACATCTCTGCTTCTACATATGGATTTTTTAAATAACCATGTTCGATAACTTGCTTATATATTGCTTCATCATGCGAAGCAATTGAAACCGTATGTTCCGCCTCCACGCATAAATCCACTAATTCAATATACCGTTCATCCAACTTTTCGGAACGAGGGATACAAATATCTGACGGTTCTTGAAAGGCTCCCTTTACAAGACGAATCGCACTGGAGTAGTTAAGTAATTCCCTAAGATCATCAAGCGACCGATACAATTGAGCCTGAAGAGTAACCCCTATGTTTGTATATCGAGCAACGGCTCTTTTGTAAACTGACAAGACTTGCTCTGTTTTATTTGATTCCTCGGCACTAATCATGAGCGATAAGCCATTATCGTGTGCCTCTTTTGCCATCTCTAATAAGTTTTGAAAAGCTAATTCAGAATCGACTGCTAAACCAATATGAGATAGATCAAAAGAGATACGAGTATTTAGCCCCCGTTCCCCGCATTCTTGTATTAGTTTCAAAAATTCATTTTTTGCTTGAATACACTTTTCCCTGCTGACCGTGTTTTCTCCGATAAATTCAAGAGAAATACGATACCCCTTATTTATAAGCTGATTACCGATGGCTACACCGTCTTCTTTTGATTCACCTGTTACAAATCGCTTAGCTGACCTTTGAAACAACGGATAAAGTTCAGGAGATTGCTGAATGTATTCTTTTATCTCTAAATTTCGTGCAATGGATTTCAATGCGACTGCGAATTGTTTTTCTTCTGATGTAAAGATCATTTTTTCCTCCATCTTTTTATTTAAATTTCTACTTTATGCAACAAAATGGCCCGACTGCTGAACAATCGAGAGATAGCCTTTTATACTTACTTGATTCCGATTACTAAGCTATCTCGTGCGGCTTCAACAACTTCTGTTGTTATCGTCTCGAGCTGGTTAATTTCAAGTATTCTTTCAATTTGAGTGAACAGTCTCTGTATGAGCCTGAAGTTCCCTCCAGTAATCTTTATTATGCTGGTTATTGCTTCATAATCGGAAAAGTCCTCAAGCTTTATAGAAAGTCCTAACTCTTCCCATTTATACTCTAGAATATGATGGGTTTCATCTTTACTTAGTTTATCAAATTCATGAGCAAATCCAATTCTGGAGTAGAGTTGAGGGTATCGTGCTAATCGTTTTTCAATGCCAGGCATTCCAATTAATATCATTGCAATGTCATTTCGATCGTAAATATCCCTAAGTTGTTCTAAATTTTGCACTTTTAGGCGATCAATTTCATCAACAATAATCAAGTCGATATCTTCATAAGCGTCAGTGGTGTAATTTTCTTCTTCTCCTTTAGTAAGTACTTTATACATAGTTCTTACCATATTCATTCTGGAACCAATAAGATTGATCTGTTCAGTCATTTTAGTCGCTCGTACTGCCGGAGCTGTATAAAAAATTGTTCTAGCTTCAAGTATCTTTTCATCTGCATCTAGGCCAATATTGTTTGCTGTTTTATAAGCTATTTGTTTTTCGATGGAATCCCAATTCGAATAGTACCTTGAGGACAATGTTTTTCCTACACCCGGTAATCCATAACAAATACCTATATATTTGTATCTAATACATGCATCACAGAACTCGGCAAATCTCTTAAATTCTTTTGTTTCAATAAACTTTTGCCCTTTATTCATTGAAATACCTCTTTAGTTTCGACTTTTTAGAATTAGATTCATTTGTTTTATTCCCTAGCTCGTGTTGCTTTGATAGGGCAATTTCTTCCGCAACCGTTTTTCCAGAATCAAGTTGTTTCTTTAGATTTCTCCGTACTTTATTTCGTGCTGAAACAATCTCCTTTAAGTCTACTGTATAATCAGAAATCTCGGGGGAAATAGCCGTACATAAATATTTATCTTGATAAAACACTCGAATCTCCGCAATGTCTCTCGGATCATAACGAATAATGACTGTTTCACCAACGTATGCAGCTAGATTTGTGTCTATATATCTAAGTCCTTGGAAATGAATCCCGTCAGAATGAACTTTCCTTGGTTTTGCTACATTTAGCAATAATAAATCAAGACTTTCCAGACTTTCTGGCATATTGGGAAGGAATCCAGAATTATTCCACGACTGTATCGGTTCTTTTTTTGTTGTACCATGAAGCCTATGATGATAATTATATATAAGGAAATTAAATAATTTTTCATCCAGTTCCTTTAGGGTAAGAAGTGAACTAGTAGTTTGATTTCCCAAGTACCCAGGTAAATCTTGCAAAAACAATTGATTGACGGTTAAAAAAAATCTTTCAATTTTCCCTCGTCCTCTTGGAACACCAATTGCAGAAAAGACTAGATTAATTTTCAAATCAATTGCTACTTGCTCCAAATGGTTGGACGTAAAGTCACTTCCATGGTCTGTATAAAAAATTTCAGGTATACCACATATTTGCCAATCGGGATTACTTTTTCTCCATATCGCTTGATGTAAGACCAATGATGTATGTATTGCAGAGGGATTTTGAAAAGTCAGGAAATACCCAGCAATTGCACGACTATAGTCATCTAAAATAATTGTTAGCCAAGGTCTTTCTGGTTTTCCTTTTTCATTTAAAACTATAATATCTAATGGAGTGTGATCAGCTTGCCAAATCTCATTGGGATAGCTTGCTTCTCGTCGGTGAATTAAATCATATTGATTTTCGTATGCTTTTTCACCATCATGCGCTAACTTCTTCAAGCCTGGCGAAAGGGACTGCGATACCTTATACACTTGATAATAACTCGGTTGTTGCCAGCCCTTTTTCTGACATTGTTCACAAACCATTCGATGAATAGATGTTAGCGAATTTCTTCTGTACTTCAAAATAAGTTGCTCAATTGCCACAGCTACTTCCGATTCTACATGTATTTTGCCAGCATCACTTCTTGTTTTTCGAATTAGGCCTTTTAATCCAAATTGTTTATAATCTTGAATCCAGTATTGTAGCGTTCTTTTTGCAATTCCGGTTTCCTCTGTAATAACAGTTAATGTTTTTTCGTCGATAAGATAAGGCGCAATGATTTTATACTTTACCATCGCTGCTTGTCGTTGTTCTTCTGAATAAGCTGTTAATGGAGGATATTCGTTTTGCATAGACATCAACCCTTCCGATTTACTATTTTTCTAAATAGCGATAAATCGTCGTGCGAGACACACCCCACTTTTCCGCAACATCTTTAATCGGTGTCCCACTTTCAATTAAAGCTTTCATCATTTCAATATCTTTTGGTCCATACTTCTCCGGGCGCCCACCTAGTCGCCCACGAGCTTTGGCAGCTGCTCGTCCCGCAGCCGAGCGTTCTTCGATCAGATTACGTTCAAATTCCGCAAACGCTGCGAACAAGTGAAACATTAATTGCCCCGTTGCATTGCTTTTGTCCATTGTTAGGTTTTCTTGCAGACTATGAAAGCCAATACCACGTTCATTTAAGCCGTTCACAATTTGAATCAAATCTTGCATGTTGCGTCCTAGTCGATCCAATCGCCAAACGACGATCGTATCGCCTTTGCGTGCATACTTAAGTGCCTCTTCCAAACCGGGACGTTGTTTTTTTGCTCCACTTATTTTGTCGTGAAAAATTCTCTTGCAACCATGTTGCGTTAAAGCGTCTGACTGTAAATCTAAATTTTGTAATCCTGTTGATACACGTGCATATCCAATTAACA